>NZ_JBYQFJ010000009.1:0-146341 GCF_057836705.1 Virgibacillus carmonensis
CGATGATCGGAACCATTTTTAAGTTATTTTTGGCTAGTTATGTCCCAGCCTCTTTCACTTTTATTCTACAGCATACTTTTCAAGAAATGTGCTCCATGCTTCTTCTGAACGTTCCCCGCTTAAACGCGCAACTTCTTTTCCATCTTCATAATGAATTAACGTTGGTGTTCCTTCAATCCCAAACGTATTCCAGCCATCTTCAAACTCCAATAAATTCAGTTTTTTCATATCAACGCCAAGTTCTTCTGTTAATGGAACCAGGACTGGTGTTGTTCGTTGACAATGCACACATGTTGGACTATAAAAATATACCGTTACCGGATCACCACTTTCAATTTGTGATTCCAGTTCATCAGGTAAAATTTGATTTTGATAGTTTGGGTCGTCTAACTGCTCAATTGTTGCTTGATTTAAATTGCTTTTTCCATATGGATTATTACTATCGTCAATTGCTTGATTATTTTTATATTGAATAACAAAATATAGTGCAGCAAACAGTACGACAAGAACTACTATAAAAATAAGCATCTTTTTTTTCATCGGTTACTTCCTCCTACGTTGTTTTAATAAAATAATATGAAGTACAAAAATAACTATAAAAGCTACCCCCGCTAAAAATGGAATTGTGATAAACCCAAAATAATTTATGTACGCGGTGTTACACGGAATTATTCCGCAAGATCCAGTTGCTTCATGAAAAACTGGTAGCTTCTGAATTAAATAATGATACATGGAAACAAACATTCCTATTCCACTTAAAAATAGACCAGGAAAAGCCATTGACATATCCTTTTTAATCATCGCCACACCATAAATAATTACGAGTGGATACATTAATATACGTTGATACCAGCATAATTCACAAGGAACATATCCCATTACCTCAGAAAAAAACAGACTTCCTAGTAATGCAATTAAGCTTAAAGCCCATATAAGAAATACAAGTGATTCCTCTTTTTTAGAATAGTTCATCCAGTTATTCTCCTTAGTTAAAGATTCATAAACATTATACAAGTCCTTTTTGAAAAAAACAAAAAAGAGGACTGTTTTACTCCTCTTTTTCAAATGTAATTAAGTTATTTCTGTGAACATAAACTGCTGCTTGGGTCCGATCATGCACGCCCAATTTCCCAAGAACATTACTTACATGCGTTTTTACCGTTTTAATGCCAATATATAATTGTTCGCTTATTTCCTGATTTGTCATCCCGTTGCCTATGCAAATCAGCACCTCTAATTCTCTTTCAGTTAATGCGTCATGTGCCTTATGGGAATTAGACCGAAATGTGGACATCATCTTCCCTGCCACCTTAGGCTCAATTACATTTTCACCTTCTGCAGCTTTTTTAATTGCGGATACAATTTCACTGGCGGACGAAGTTTTTAAAATATAACTGAATGCACCAGCTTCTATTGCAGGAAAAACCTGTTTATCATCATAAAAACTTGTAAGTATGATGACTTTTGTGTCGATTTTTTTAGTGGTAATAGTACGTGTAGCATCAATCCCACTGCCATCTTCCATCATTAAGTCCATTAGCACAACATCGGGGTTTTCTTTTATCACCAATGCTGCCCCGTCACTTCCGTTTGCAGCTTGCCCGATAACCTCAATCGTATCATCAGTTTGCAAATAGGAAACAATACCTTTTCGAACGACATCATGATCATCCACTACGACAACTCGTATCATTGCATTCCCTCCTTTTTAACACGGGATCCGTATATCAATATAAGTACCTTCCCCTGGAATCGAACGAATTGTAAATGTTCCACCTAATTCTTCGCTTCGTTCCTTCATGGTTTTCAGACCATAAGATGTTTTCCGGTTTGAATCTTCTCCAACATCAAATCCTCGCCCATTATCCGCTATATGTATAAATAATTCGTTTGATCGCATCAAAAGCTTAAGCTTCACTTCATTTGCTTCGGCATGTCGCAAGATATTCGATAATGATTCCTGGATTATCCGAAAAACATGTTCTTCTGTTGTTTCCGGTAGTTTAATAGCTTCGTCAATTTCCAATTTGAAAGTTAGTGCACTCTTCTGTTTAAGTTCTTCTATTAATTTTTTGAGACCAATTGGTAACGGGTCTCCAGATAAATGGACTGGACGTAGATGCAATAATAAAGCGCGCATTTCTGTTTGTGCTTGTAATGCACTAACTGCAACATCTTCAAGCTGCTCCTTGGCCATTGCAGGGTTTTTATCGATTTGCTTAAGTGAGGCTTCTGCCATCATAGTAACTCCAAACAATTGTTGACTGACAGAATCATGCAAATCCCTTGCTAGACGTTGCCTTTCTTCTATTACCGCTGCTTTATGTGCGGATTTTGCAAGGTCTGCTTTCGCGTCAGCCATACGTTGCAATGATTTTACTTGATCTTGCATTTTTTTTCCTAGTTCATTGAGTTCATTGCCAATCCTAGAAATTTCATCATCTTCATTAAAATATAAACGCGATTGATAGTTTCCGTTTGAAAACTGCGTGATTAATACAGAAAAGTAATCTAATCTTTCTTTCATATCTCCACTCGATTTGAATCCCACATATAAAGAGAGCACTAAAGCTAGCACCACATAGGTTATAATAAACAAAAAAATACTTTCAGCTGTTAGCCATAATGGTTTAAACAAAACGTATACAGATAATAGAAATGATAATAGAATAACTGTAGTCAGAAACAATCCATATAGATGAGAACGAATATAACTAAATCGTATACTATTCAGTCGCTTATATATGATTCATCACCTCCATTATACTTTATCTACGCGCACGGATCCTGCTTTTAATTTCAATGTAATCATTAACTTCCGTGTTGCTTCTTGATAATCATCTGTTTCATAATATACTTTTCTGTTTATGCCTTCTGACGTTTGTCCCATGACATTAATTTCACCAGCCTTAACAGAGGCGTCGATGCGACATGCAACGTTTTCTGGCATGAGAATTTGAATATCACCAGCCCAGCTGTTAATCATAATTGGGATTTCTTTTTCTGGAATAAATGCCTTGGAAAAATCAATGAAATAATCACCAGCTGCGTTGTATAAATCCATTGGCTCAACCTTCCAATTTGGATCTTTAAATTGATGATCACCCACTGAAAAGCGATTACCCTTCTTCTTTGTTTCGAATGAAAGATCTTTTTGGTCATCTGTATCGATTACAAATTTAAAATTTTTCTTGCGCTTTGGCTTTCCAATGATACTAAACCCAATGTAAATGATTAATAATGGCCATAATTTAAAGATGTCATCAAAGTTGAAATAAATGATTTGCAGCTCCCCTAAAACTAACAGGATACCAAAAACGAATAAAAATGAGCCGAATATCCAGCTACCACCAGAATTTCGCAAGTCATCCATAAACCACTTAAATCCAAAGATGATAAATAAAATAGAGTATGTGTATGGCCAAATTCCATTTATATCCATATCGATTACATCAAGGTTCTGTAAAACTAGTAATAAACCTATCACTATTATACTAATAGCGATTAATGAACGTATAAATCGATTATTCATTTTCATCGCCCCTTTTCTCAATATATCTAGCTTATCGCATGGAGTAATCTTTCATAACGACCTACAGAACGTTTCTGTCTCCGCCTTAAGACGGAGTTCGATGCTTTTGTACGTATTCAAAAACATATGACCATAATAAAATAAATAAAAAGCCAAATACAAACCCTGCCAATACATCAGTAAGGTAGTGTACGCTTATGATATAACGACTAAATCCAATTAAAAAGATTAAAATCGCTACACCTATTTGGGTAGTAAGTACAGCCTTTTTTGATTTAATTTTTTTACTTAAAAAATAGACGAGTAATCCATAACAAACCATCGAAATCATGGCATGGCCAGATGGGAAGCTAAATCCCTCTGCTTCTGCAGCAGCAAATATACGCGGTCGATCTCGTTCAACTAATATTTTAATTAAAACATTTATGCCATAACTAAATAATGTACCACCTGCAAACATGAGCCCAACAAACCAATCACGAAAAATGCACCATAAAACAAAACCCATGATGATAGTAAAGGGAGTTAAAAAGGTTCCGGATCCGAGTTCAGTTATCAAGCGGAATAGGAAGTATACATTCGAATCTGCCATTGCTTCTACAAACTCTCTTGTCCATTGATCCACTAAAGGAATAGTACCTTGCATGATCTTTATCGCCCATAATACAGAAGTGAATAAAACAAAGGCTAGTAGAAAAATATATAAATAAGAGCTTTTTTTTCTCACAGAATTTACCTCCCTGTAACAATAATACCCTAAAAAAAAGTTTAAAAAAACTTGTTTTGGGAAATAGTTATGTAGGCGTATACAAATGAAAGGCTGGGATATAACATGGAGAAAGAACTACAAGAATTAATTGATGGATTAAATGAAGATTTAGCAGGTGAATATGGTGCTGCAATTCAATACACGTACAGTGCGTCAGTAGTTTCTGGATTATACAGTTCCGCACTTAAACCCTTTTTTGAAGGTGAAATAACTGACGAATTGGGACATGCATTATACCTATCAGAAAAAATCAAAACATTGGGTGGAACACCTACTACAAAATCCGCAGACATACCGCAGCCCACTGAAGTTAAGGATTTATTAGCAGCATCATTACAATCAGAAAAAGATACGATTGATCGCTATGAAATACGTAAGAAGCAAGCAGAGAAATTGAACCTTACTGAGCTTGTCGTGAAAATTGAAGACATGATTGCAGATGAAACCCATCATAAGGAAGAAATAGAACGATTACTACAAGACCCTCGATTAACATAAACATATGTTTTAAAAGAGCATCCATCCCGATGCTCTTTTTTAGTTTAAATTTATTAGCATCAATTTCGAATTTTTAAACTTAATAGTAAAAACATGATAGACTTAAACAAATCAATTATCAAATTACTTTTTAGGAGGTTATTACATGCGTAAAGAGGTTCATCAGCAAATTGACCAGCTCTACCAAGAAATGGTTGATATACGAAGGTACTTACACCAACATCCAGAGCTTTCGTTTAAAGAAGAAAAAACAGCAAAATACATTGCTGATTTCTACGAGAACTTAGGTATTTCCTATCAGACAAAGGTAGGCGGAAATGGGGTGATTGCCACACTTAAAGGGGGTAAGCCAGGTAAAACTGTTGCATTACGTGCTGACTTTGATGCACTTCCGATCCAAGATGAAAAAGATGTTCCTTATAAATCAAAAGTTGATGGTGTGATGCATGCTTGTGGGCACGACGGCCACACAGCAACATTATTGTCACTCGCAAAAGCATTACTAGCTTTTCAAGATAAATTACCGGGAACAGTCATTTTCTTACATCAGCACGCAGAAGAATACGCCCCAGGTGGCGCAAAGCCTATTATTGAATCTGGCGCACTAGATCATGTTGATGCTGTTTTTGGAACACATTTATGGGCTACAACTCCGCTCGGTGTCATGCAGACGTCCAAAGACGTTTTTATGGCTGGAGCAGATCGATTTGACATAACCATTCAAGGCAAGGGTGGTCATGGTGGATACCCACACGAAACAAAAGATGCAATTGTTATCGGCGCCGAAGTAATCACACAACTGCAACAAATAATTAGCAGACGCATTGACCCGCTCCAAACAGCCGTATTGACCATTGGAATATTTGAAGCTGGTAATGCCTTTAACATTATTGCTGACAAAGCAAAATTAGTAGGAACAATGCGTTATCTCGATCCACGCATACAAGATCAAGTTATCGAAGAAATGGAACGAATTATCAAGGGTATTTGTGTAGCAAACGGCGCAACGTATACACTAAATTATATAAAAGGCTATCCACCGTTGGTAAATCACGCAGAAGAAGCTGAACTTGTATTGCTTGCAAGTAAACAAGTACCAGAAATAACAATACGAGAGGAAGTTGTTCCTGTAATGGGTGGCGAGGACTTTGGCTATTATTTACTAGAGAAACCCGGAACTTACTTTTTTACCGGCGCACAAAAGGAAGGGAACGACTATCCGCATCATCATCCAAAATTCGATATTGATGAACGCGCACTTCCTATCGCTGCCAAAACATTATTCGAAGCATATTTAGCCTATCAGGAAAAATAACAAAACGAAAACATCCCCACAGATTAATTCTGCAGGGATGTTTTCGTTTATAGAGGATGTTCAAAAAGTCACCAAATGATAAACGACGAATTTCTTCGTTGGCTTGTTTTTCCGGTTCTCATGTAGGAATAGCCTACATTCCGATCCTCAAAACTACGCCGCCTCGAACTTCTTGTTTCTAATTTGCCGACTTTTTGAACACACACTTATACTAATTTTTTCTTCACATAACCATTAATGAACAAGTAATTAAAAATAAATCCTCCAACTAATGTAATTCCTGCCCCTACGAATTCCTGCAATGGCAAAAATACGATAGCAAATAGTATGGTCTGAATCAAACCCAGTTGAAATAACCACTTGAGTACCGCATGTTTCCGCCATTTAGGGTCAACAGGATACAGATCTAGCCAAATAATAGTTCGGTGTTGATGATATAATGTCATCATCTGAAAACTGCTCATGTAAAGAAATAATAATCCAAATAGCACCTTCATCCAAACTTGAGGAACAAAATATATGAAAAGTCCACCAATAACGATTAAACGCACATACATACCTAGATAATCACCACTACGCACGAACGTAATTCGATATAAATAGTTAAACGTGTGTTTATTCTGAAATGGAACCCTGCTTACAATTGAAGTCAGCCATTCCCGTTTTTTCACTTTGCTTTTTAAATGTGGAACATCTGTCGCCATATTTGCAATCCGATAAAACGTCTGCATCCGATTACGGTCTTTTTGTACAAGTAAATCCCATACAACACCAGCTTCTTTCCGTGAAATAGTATAATCATACAAAAACACGGCAATGTATAAAGCTGTTGTAACTGCCGTTAAAATCAAGTCACCAAGAACTAGAAAATAGAATACGGCTATGGTTAAAAGTGTACGTGTTATCAGATCGGTTTGTCGAATACCTGGAGCCCTAAATTTTAACATCCACCAATTCGCTAATAAATTCCACACTTTAAAAACAAGCATTACAAGAACTGTCAATAAATAACTATCACGATCAGGATAAGCTGCCGAATACAACGGTGCTAATGCAGCTGCGACGATTAACAGCAAATATAATTGTATGACAAAGCTGTAAAGTAATGCATTGCGGAAATAAGCGTTCATTTTACTTTCTGCAGCTAATAAGAAAACCAAATCAGGTTCTTTCAATAGTGTTCGAACAGGACTATAGCTTGCTGCTAATCCAAAGGCTATCCCAACAACCCAATCTGTAGGAAAATCAGCAGGAAGATCAGCTATCCATTGTTGGTAATATACCGCTATAGCAGATATGAAAAAAAGCATCGCCACGGCTGTATGCCCATTAAAAATATAACGCAGGTAGCGGCTTGTCTCCTTTAAATGTTCAGAAAAACGATTTTTAAAAAATGCATGCGAATCAAACATGGCTATCTTCTTCCTTAGTCAGTTGTACATATAAGTCATCTAATGTAGCATTCGGCATACCAAAGTCTGCACGAAGCGCTTCAAGTGTCCCAATTGCTCTTACTTTTCCATCATGTAAAATCACAAAACGATCACAATAACGCTCAGCTGTAGCAAGAATATGTGTGGACATCAATACCCCTGAGCCATTTGACTTCATTTCGTTCATTAATTGCAGGTACGACTGAATTCCTAATGGGTCCAATCCCACAAATGGTTCATCCACTATATATAATGGTGGTTCAATTAAAAAGGCACACATAATCATTACCTTTTGGCGCATCCCTTTTGAAAAATGCACTGGAAACCACTTTAACTTTTTCTCCATGCGAAATTCCTTCAGCAAAGGTGGTAACCGTTTTTCAAAAACGTCTTCTTCAATATCATAGGCCATCGCTGTCAGCTTTAAGTGTTCATATAATGTAAGTTCATCGTATAAAATAGGCATTTCGGGTATGTAAGCCATCTGTTTCCGGTATGTTTCTGGATTTTCATTAAATGTCTTACCATTAATTGATACAGACCCTTTTTTAGCATGCATCAATCCGATAATATGCTTAATTGTTGTACTCTTACCAGCACCGTTCAAGCCAATTAAACCGACAATTTCTTTTGGCTTAACATCGAGCGAAATACCATGAAGTACATTTTTATGTGTGTATCCCCCGTGTAAATCTTTAATATGCAACAATGGATTCATCGAATTTCCTCCTATATTTCCTCACCTAAGAAAAACTTGGTTGTTACCAAGTCCTTCTCAAGAATAATAAGTATTTGCCGCAGAGGAAACAATACTCCATACTCGCTTTCCGCGGGCAATCCGCGAGGAGTCTCGCATCGTTTCCTCTGCTGGATAGTTTTTTCATCTTGTTTCAAAACCAAGTCATCCAATTCTTGTTTGATCAACAGTAGACAATAAACGACAGGTCGATCAATTTAAATTTCGTTAAGGGGGGAGGAGAAACTGCGAGACTCCTGCGGAAAAACGAGCGAACCGAGACCCCGCAGCGTGGGTTTGAAGTGACCCCCTTTTTCTGTTATAAGCGACTGGCGAAGTTTCTTATACTGGCGTTTCCTTATAACTTTATACTTTCCCTCGTCTAAATAAATTTTACCATTGATCACCTTTAAAACCAAAACAAACTATACTTTAAATTTCTACAAAATAATATGTATAGAATTATCGATTTTGTTCAAAATAACTCTTGTAGTCATGAGGATGGTCACTACAAAAAATTTCGTATCAAATACTAAATGAGGTGTATGTGATCGAACATTTAATGTAAACCCATTTTTATTCGATTAAATACTAAATGAGGTGTATGTGATCGCACATTCAATGTAATCCCATTTTGTTATTCGATTAAATAGTAAATGAGGTGTATGTGAAAGGACATCTAATGAAAACCCATTTTGTTATATGTAATTCGTGGTCAGAAATACAAACAAAACGGTTTTTGTAAGTTAGTTAACCTGAACGACCATCATGCTAACTAATTACAAAAGTCCCCAATTTAGATGAACACCCATCCTCAGGCTGCTTAAAAACAGGCTAGTCCAAAAGTACAGCGGTGTACTTGCGGGCTATGCCTGTTATTATTTTTCTCAGAAAAGATATAAGGTTTTAATCCAATTTTCCGGGAAAATAGGTGTAAAACAGTGTAAAGTTACGGTTTTGTCTTTACATTCATGTCCATTCCTTTATACAATAGATAAAAATACACGTAGGAGTGATAGTGGATGAGTCATGAAGATTGTATTTTCTGTAAAATTATCGATGGTGAGATTCCATCAGCCAAAGTTTATGAAGATGAGTATGTTTATGCCTTTTTAGACATAAGTCAGGTTACAAAAGGACACACACTGATTATCCCAAAAACACATACAAAAAATATATACGAAACATCTGAGGATATTGCACGTGAATTTTTTGCTCGGGTTCCAAAGGTCGCAAATGCAATAAAATCCACTTACAATCCAATCGGTATGAACCTATTAAATAACAATGAAAAACCAGCCGATCAATCCGTATTTCATTTACATATTCATCTTATACCAAGATACGGTGAAAATGATGGCTACTCTTCTAATTGGAAAACACATATAGATGACTATACTAGTGAGAAATTGAAGACAATCGCGGAAGAAATTAGTTCATCTATATAAACGGTATTTTAATGCTTTTTAATTCGCAAAGCATTTGTTATACTTGCATTACGTTTCTGCAGCTGACAACGAGTGTACAGGTGGGGAACTAAAATAAAAGTAGCTTAGCTGAGAAGAGGAGAGTTTAGAAATGAATACAAGAGTTCTTATTATTTTATCCTTACTTGTAGGGATAGGAGCAGTTCTACACACAGTAGTACCGGCAATATTATTCGGAATGAAACCAGATATGTTGTTGTCTATGATGTTCCTAGGAATTATGCTATTTCCAAAATTGAAATATGTTGTATTACTATCCATTGTAACTGCAATAATTTCAGCATTAACAACACTTGCTCCTGGGGGGCAAATTGCCAACCTTATTGACAAACCAATTACAGCACTACTATTTTTCGGACTGTTTTTGCTTGTTAAAGATAAGGTCAATGTCAAGATTAGTGCACCAACATTAACAGCTATAGGAACAATAATAAGTGGAAGCATATTTTTATTTTCAGCACTATATATTGTAGGTCTTATGGATGGTGTATTTACAGCATTATTCTTAACAATCGTACTGCCAACTGCTGCTGTAAACACGATTGTGATGATTGTTGTTTACCCTGTTGTACAAAAAATCATGCAACGATCTCAACCAATAACACTTTCAAATATATAAATAACAAAAATATCCACTGGCACATTACGTCAGTGGATATTTTTACACTCAAAGTATTCGAGAAATAGGTTTAATTGTAGTACAATAGAAGGAAAGATATAGTATGGATTTGAAAGGAGCGAACTTCATATGGTAAAAGGCAAATCATTATTATTCGGTTTTGTTATTGGTGGGGTTGTTACTGCAACAGCAACATTATTAAGCGCACCATCATCTGGAAGGGATCTGCGTTTCCGTGCAAAAGAACAAGGTGTAGAATGGAAAGATATGATTAGCAATTTAAAATTTGACGGAATGCGTTTAAAACAACAAATTACTGAAACCTCAAAAGAAGGTGCAGCATTAATTAAAGATTTAACACAAGAAATGAAAAAGTCTGTTCAAGATTGGCAACAAACTGTTGAGCCACATCAAGAAAACATCCATAAATACCTAGAGCAAATTGAATCAAGTTTGAAAGATCTAGAAGAGAAAGTTAAAAACCAATAATTTTAAAAATAAAGAAAGACTTCCTTAAATAAATTGTGCTGAGGAAGTCTTTCTTTATTTAAGGCTCTTCTCGTAGTTTTGTTGCTCGCTCTTTCGAAAAGCGGAGGCGCTAGGAGCCACAGCTAGACATAGCAAAGAATGTTCACTGTGGAGGTCTCATCGTCTTCGCTTTTACCGCTTGGGTCTACGTGTGTTTCCCTCGCTAGCATGGCGTTTGATTGAAGCGTTGCCCGCTGAAAGCAACTGCCCGAAGCAGAATCGGGCGTTGCCGCAATATTGTAGTTTATTGATTTCGTGGCAAAAACAACAATCTTGTAGAAATCGGCCTAAATTAATTACTCAGCCGATTTTAAATCTTCTATCGAGTCAATATCCATATATTTTGGTACAGCTAATCCAATCTTAGCACCCTTTAGGTTTTCACCCAAATCATCAAATTGATCTTCAAATTTATCATAAAACTCTTTATGTGTAACAGGCATCCAAGCAGCTAGTGTAGCATCTCCATCGCCTTCAGCAACAGCTTTAAAAACAACTGCGACATCAACAGGAGTAATTGTCACTTCAAAACCTTTTGATTTTAGAACTTCTGCAACTACATTTGCAGAGGAACGCTCGGAATCCCATGGTGTAGATACTAATTCAATATCAACACCATCCACATTTTCAACACCTTTTGTCCACTCTGAAACAACATCTGGGTGTTCATCAACCCAGTTTTTTGCTACGGTAGCAATGTCTTCGCCAGTTTTTGTAGATTCTAGCATGATACCTTCCATATCTTCTACTTCCCAGTGAAATTGGTCTAATAACTTATATGCATTAGGCTTATCTTCTTTTAACCCTTTTCGAGCTAGTGTTTTTATCAATTCTGTTTCACCATAAACACCTTTTGGATCTTTAAGATATTTTAAGTTTTCATATTTCGCGAACATCCAATGTGGATTCCAACCAGTTATAACGATTGGTTCTTCCTTTTGAATTGCTTCTTCAAGTCTTGTCATCATCGCTGCGGTTGAAGATTGTTCAAGAGACCAGCCTTTTAAACTTTCATATTCCTCAATCGCCTTTTCAGTTGTGACTGTGATTCCTGCTCCAGGTTCAATACCTGTAATCATGTGTTCGACTGCTTCACTATAGCCCTCTTCACTATCACTTTTCTTAGTTGTATTCCCTTCATCTGATCCACACCCTGCTACTATTAGAACTAACATTAGTCCTGCCAATAGGATGACATTTTTATAAAAGCTCTTTTTCATACACAAAACATCCTTTCTAATTCAACTGCTATTATCCTTTTTACTCAGCTGGTTTTAAATCTTCTATTGAGTCAATCTCCATATATTTTGGAACTACTAATCCGATTTTAGCACCTTCTAAGTTTGCACCTAAATCAACAAAGTTACCCTCATACTTATCATAAAAATCTTTCGTTGTAATTGGCATCCAGACCGCAACAGTAGCATCTGCATCTCCGTTTGCTACTGCTTTATACATTACAGCTACATCAACTGGTGTGATTGTAACTTCGAAGCCCTTTTGTGACATAACCTTAGCTACTGCATTTGTAGCAGAAAGTTCAGACCCCCATTGGGTGGTCACTAATTCAATTTCCACACCATCGACATCTTTAACGCCTTCTGTCCATTCTGAAGCAACATCGGGATGTTCTTCTACCCATTTTTTAGCAACAACGGCTATATCTTTCCCACTTTTCTTCGCTTCTAACATAATGCCTTCCATATCTTCTACTTCCCATTGGAATTGGTCTAATATTTTATATGCATTAGGTTTATCCTCTTTTAATCCTTTACGTGCCAATGTTTTAATTACTTCTGTTTCTCCATAGACACCTTTAGGATCCTTGAGGTATTTTAAGTTATCATATTTCGCAAACATCCAATGTGGGTTCCAACCAGTTACAATGATAGGTTCTTCCTTTTCAATTGCCTCATCAAGTTGTGTCATCATTGCTGGAGTAGACGATTGATCGAGCTTCCAACCTTCTAAACTATCATATTCTTCAACTGCCTTTTCAGTAGTGACTGTGATCCCTGCTCCAGGTTCTATTCCAGTTATAATATGCTCAACTGCCTCACTATAACTTTCCTCATTATTTGCATTTGAATCAGCTTTATCCGAACCACAACCTGCTACCGTTAACACTACCATAAGGCCTGTCAATAACAAAAAAATTTTTTTCATACGCAAACACTCCCTCCCTCAGGCATTCACCCTTCTCTTTAACGGCGAATACCGAAGATTATCTTATATTGAATTCTTTAGAAACATTAACTTTGTTCAAGTGAAAATAAAAGACTGACACATTTACTGTATCAGCCTCTTATTATAAATTGTATTATTTAATCGGTTATTAAATCTTATTCAATACCTTTAGTCCACTCAGCAACTTTATCTGGATTTTCTTCAACCCATGTAGCTGCAGCTTCTTCAGCATCTGCACCATCTTGGATTGCAAGCATTACACTTTCAATATCAGCTGGTTCCCACTGGAACTGGTCTAGTATCTTATAAGCTTTTGGCATATCTTCTTCTAGGCCTTTACGAACCATTGTTTTAATTTCTTCCGCTTCTCCAAAAACGCCTTTAGGATCTTCTAAATATTTTAAATCGTATTTCTGGAATTTCCAGTGCGGAGACCAACCAGTAACAACGATGTCTTCTTCTGCTTCAATGGCTTCCCCTAATGCAGTAGCCATTGCACCACTAGAAGATGTTTGCACTTCCCAGTCGCTAAGGTTTTCGTATTCTTCAACAGCAGATTCTGCCGCTGCTACTACACCTGCACCTGGTTCAATTCCAGTAATCGTGCTTTCTGCCTGTGCATCTAAGTCTGCTATTGAATTAACATCCATATATTCCGGTACTACTAATCCAATCGCTGCCCCTTCTAGATTTGCACCTAAGTCAACTAGCTGATCTTTATATTCAGAATAAAGATCTCCATGTGTACCTGGTAACCATGCAGCTACCATACCATCTGTTTCAGCAGTAGCTACCGATTCCCACATTACTGCATTATCAAGTGGTGTTACTGTAACATCAAATCCTTGTTCTTCTAAAACTGTAGCGATAACATTTGTTGACGCGACTTCAGTATCCCATTCAACATATGATAATTCAATTTCTTTTGACGCTTCTGCATTACCATCCGATGACCCCTCATCTGATGAACCTTCATCAGAACTACAACCTGCAGCTACTAATGATAATGAAAGTCCAGCAGCAATGCCGACTTTTTTCCAGTTAAGTTTAAACATAACTATAAATCTCCCCTTTTTCTAAAGTTTTATCTATATGGAAAACTTTTCATTATGAAAAGATGCCAATATTTATTAAGCTTTCTTACCTTTCGAATTCACGTTTTGTGTGAAACGATCGATAATAATCGCAAGTATTACTATCCCTACACCTGCTACGAAGCCAGTTCCGACTTGCGCACGCTGTAGTGCAGAAAGAACTTCCCTGCCAAGGCCTGGTGCACCAATCATAGATGCAATAACAACCATGGATAGAGCAAGCATAACCGTTTGATTAATTCCAGCCATAATCGTCGCTTTAGCCATCGGTAGTTCCACCTTAAACAACTTTTGTGAACCCGTGCTACCAAATGCCTCTGAAGCTTCGACAAGTTCTTTAGAAACCTGTCTAATCCCCAAGTTAGTGAAGCGAACTGTTGGCGGTGTCGCGAAAATTAACGATGCAAATACACCTGGTACCATACCGATTCCAAAGAATGCTACTGCTGGGATCAAATAAACAAAGGCAGGCATCGTTTGCATAAAATCAAGTATCGGAGTAATGATTGCCTCTGCTGTTTTACTTTTGGACATCAATATACCAAATGGAACTCCAATAATGACGGATAAGATACTAGATATCAGAACTAATGTAAAAGTATTCATCAAATGTTCCCATAATCCTTGATTATAAATTAACCAAAGGCCTACTAGTGAAAATGCTGCCAAACCAAATTTTTTACCAGTTATAAAGAATGCTAATAATGCAACGATAATCATAATAATGACCGGCGGTATAGCATATAAAGATTCAGAAACAAATTCCATAAATATATCAAAATTATCTTCTATTGGAGTAAATATAAATGAAAACGTTTCTGTCAACCATTCAGTAAATAAGGCAGTCCAGTCCGCAATTGGTATTTCTGGAGCAAAATCTATCATTTTATCAAGCATGATCTAAATTCACCTCACCATCACCAGCAAGGGCCGCGATTAAGGCACCACGCACAATAATTCCAACTAACTTTTCCCCATCTATTACTGCTACGGGAATTGGCGAATCATGAATAATGTTGAAAATATCATTTAATGCTGTATCTTTTTCTACTTTAGGTATATCCGTACGTAAAATTTCCTTGATATCACGTACATCCTTTTGTCTAGCCTCTGAAGCATCATCCGCCGTAACATAACCTTGTAGATTACGTTTACCATCCACAACAATAATGCTGGACAATCCTTCTTCTCGCATTCTTTCAAGTGCAACACGCGGCCCATGCTTTTCTACATTTATTGTCTCAGGTCGTTTCATAATCTGTTGCGCAGTTAATACCTTCGAACGATCGACATCTTCCACAAATCGTTCTACATAATCGTTTGCTGGATTAACTAAAATTTCTTCTGGTGTACCAATTTGCACAATCGATCCATCTTTCATTAAGGCAATTCTATCTCCTAATCGTAAGGCCTCATCTAAATCATGCGTAATAAATATAATAGTCTTCTTCATGCTAGCTTGAAGATCTACCAATTCATCCTGCATTTCCTTACGAATTAATGGGTCAAGAGCTGAAAAGGCTTCATCCATTAGTAACACTTCTGGATTATTTGCGAGTGCCCGTGCTAACCCGACACGTTGCTGCATACCACCAGATAATTGATCTGGAGTTTGATGAATGTAACCACCAAGACCAACCATTTCTAATGATTCCTGTGCCTTTTTCTTTCTTTCTTCTTTGGGCATCTTTTGAATTTCTAAACCATACTCTGTGTTTTCTAGGATTGTTCGATGAGGGAATAATGCAAATCGCTGGAAAACCATGCTCATTTTTTCTCTACGAGTATTTCGCAGTTCTTTTTTATTCATGGTAGAAAGATCATCTCCATCAATCAGAACACTACCTTCTGTTGGTTCAATCAAACGGTTTAACAAACGTACTAGTGTTGATTTCCCACTTCCTGACAATCCCATTATGACAAATATTTCTCCGGCTTCAACTGAAAATGTTGCACGGTTTACCCCAACCGTATTTCCAGTTTCTTTTAAAATATCATCCTTAGATGTTCCCTTATCCAGCAGGTTTAGTGCCTGCTTAGGGTTTTTGCCGAACACTTTTGACAAATCATTTACTTCAATGACCGGCACACCGTTCACCTCTACTTTTCTTTGTTCCTTTTACGCTAGCGTCTAAGTATTTAGTCGTAATGCTTTAGAATTAGAAATAAAGCAAATAAACAGACGTTAACTCCGAACAGCTTTTTTTCCACTTCCCCACTATATAACGTAAAGCCCATACATTTCAAACATTATATACTAACAGTTTTGTATAAAATGTTTGTACAGATTGAACTGTACACAATTGACGAGAGTGTATCTCCTATTTACTTATGAATGCTTTCATTTCCTATTGTACTTATGATTTTCAAAAAAAAACCTTTTGTTGTAACCTTTATTTAGAAAGCCTTTTAGGAGGATTTTACGATGGAACAAACAAACGACCAACTTACAAATAAAATTGTAGCTGAATTTGCAAAAACGATTAAACTATTCGATTTAACTCCGCTGGAGGCGAGACTATTTGCCTACTTATACTTAATAGATAATCCGATGACACTAGATGAAATGAGTGAAGCAATCGGTAAAAGCAAAACATCAATGAGTACGAGTATTAGGAGCTTACTAGAATTAAATCTCGTTACACGGGTATGGAAGAAAGGCGTTCGTAAAGACTTATATGAGGCCAACTCACAGTTGTTTAAAACATTTATGAATTCTTATATTAATAAATGGATCGATGCAGCTAACCATCAAAGAGGCACTTTAGCGGAGATTCAAAAAAGTTTAGATACATCAACTGATGGCGATCTCCTGTTCATTTATCGTCGTCTAGCAACTATTATGGAGTTCCACAAAAATATAGAGACCTTTTTTCGTGACATGAAACAAGAATGATTAAAAACAAGGAAAGAAAGTATAAGTTCTGGCGTTTATCTGTCTAGCGCAAGCGCCTAGCCCCTAGAGGTTTTAAGACGAATCCCTTAGTGATATATACATACACTAAGGGATTCGTCTTAAACTTGTCGAGTCTGACCCAGGCGCTTGCTTTTTAGTTACCTTTTATCGCAATACCCCGTCTTAACAACGTTATAAATTCCTTTGTTAATTGAGGAAAATAGCCCTCTCGCTCTAATGCATAAATGGTTTCGTTTGGCTCCAGTTTTTCGTTCAACATTCCTGCAAAATGAATCAATAAAGATGTAAAATCTAAAAATCCTTCCCCCTTTTGCAATTGGTATTTACTTTCCAACATTTGCAGCAGCTGAAATAGCTCGCTATATTCTTCTTCTGTTATATTTTTTTCTATGACTAACTTGACTAACGGGTATTGATTAACGTCAATTAGCCTTGATAGTAATTGAACGTGAAAGGACATCATTGTATTTTTATCACCATTATGATTCAAGCCTATCCCCTCCTTATTTCCCACTAAAAAAATTCACCGATAAACATTCTCTGAAGGCCGTTGTATCAACCTTTCAACACAAATAATAATTATTTAATAAAATTTATCAAAAAAACTATTGCATTTTCATTTGAAACGTACTATCATTCTTTAAGAATTGACCGACCAATACGACTAGAATTATACAAAGGAGGGTCAAAAATGAACTGCTGGAAATCCATAAATTTCACAAAAGAATTCGGTGCAAACAGATTGTGCTTTCTTTCATTTTTGATAGGGCTACTGTCATTCGTATTTCTTTTTGTACCCTTTTCTAGTGTTCATGGTACGACACACGTAAATGAGTTTGGTATAGTGCCTTTCCTCGGCCTAGTTATCTTAATGCCAACGATTCATTCATTTATGCATATTTTACCATTAATTATGATGAATAAACGAACTAAAATATATTTTAACCTAAAAAAAAGTATCATTCCTACTTGTAAGTATCATGCAAAAACATTTTTATCAAAGCCCATATCTTTAATGGTAGCATCGGCACCAACATTATTCATTACAATTCCAAGTATTTTTGCATCGCTGGTATTTGCTGATTATTATGTATATATTCTATTGTTTACAGCGATTCATATCGGAGCCTCGCTTACCGATTTTCTTTATATCCTTCATATTATAAAAGCTCCCAGACGTGCTTTTATTGAAAGTGAAGATGAAGGTTTCGCCATATTAGTAAAAGCAAAAAATTAAGCATAAATGAATCACCTGCGTATTGATTGTTCAATACGCAGGTGATTTTTATTTATTAAACTACTTTAACCCTATCCATACGTATAAAAATTTGGTAAAGTAAGAATTGTGGTGTTTTCGAAAGTTCCGTATTTTTTTCAAAAAATAAATAAGAATACATCTCCAATAGTATTTAAGGAGGTTTTTTATGGTTATATTATATGTATTTTATGCGTTGTTTGTTCTATTAATTTTTAATTCACTGACACATCAATTTTGCTTAAAAATGGAAATGAATCAAAAAAAACAATCATCTGTTTTTAGAGTTATCAATCTGATGATCATGGTCTTACTTGTATCATCCTATATTAAGGTGTTAAATGTAACTACGTAAAGATGAGTAAAAACTGTGTAAAATGAAATAAGTATATTTATTTTGATCCATACTATGGTATATTAATCATTAGTTTTTAAAGTTTAAATCATTAGATTAGGAGTGTTTAATAAATGAAAAAGCTAGCAATTGCACTAACATTATCAGCAGGAGTACTAAGTTTAACAGCTTGTAGCTCAGACGCAGAAGCAGACAAAGAGGCCGTTGTAGAAACGGAAGCAGGTAATATCACAAAAGATGAATTTTATAATGAGTTAAAAAGCAGTTTCGGTGATCAAGTACTTAGAGAGATGGTAACTGTTGAAGTACTTGAAGATAAGTATGATGTATCTAAAGAAGCAGTGGATGCGGAAGTTCAGAAACTTAAGGATCAATATGGTGAACAATTTGAAATGGCACTCCAAAAAAGTGGCTATAAAGATGAAGCTGCATTTCGTGATGTATTAAAGATTAGCTTACTTCAGGAAGCTGCCGCATCAGAGGATGTTAAAATTAAAGATGAAGAAATTAAAACACAATACGAGCGTATGAAAACAGAGATTCAAGCTTCCCATATTTTAGTCACTGATGAAAAAACCGCTAAAGAAGTAAAACAGAAGCTTGCTGATGGAGAAGATTTCGGTAAGTTGGCAGAAGAATATTCCACCGATAAAGCAAGTGGTGCTAAAGGTGGTAAATTAGGATTCTTCTCTGTTGGTACAATGGTACCCGCATTTACAGATGCTGCTTATAACTTAGAAGTTGGTGAAGTTAGTGAGCCAGTTAAGACTCAACATGGTTTCCACATTATTAAAGTGACGGACGAGCGTAAGACGGAAACAGAAATCGGTTCGTTTGAAGAAGAAAAAGAAGCTATTCGTCGTCAATTAGTTAGTGAGAAAGTTGATCCAACAAAAGCGCAAGCAAAAATTAATAAGCTATTAAAAGATGCTAAGATTGATGTAAAAATTGAGGAATATCAAGACTTATTCAAGGTAGAAGAACCTAAACAAGAAGGTACTGCTGCTAAAGAAGAATCTAAATAAAGGATAATTAAAAAGATGCAGATCCGAATTCGGATTTGCATCTTTTTTCTGTTTAGCAAAAGCGTTTTTTATCGAGACGCTTTCGCTTTTCTTTATTTATTGTGACATAGACTCTCGTTGATCTTTTGTTTCTCGTTCTTTTTCCATCCGATCAATAAAGACTCTTCCTTCACGTTCAATAAATTGTTGTTCAAGTCTACGCTCTGCCCTCATTGCTCGATAGGCCATATATCCACTTAAAAAAATAAATAAGATCATCATAATAACCCACCAAGGTACTCCAATAATCATTATATTGCCCCCTTGTCCACCTTTTCTTTAACAAGTATATGAGGACAACTTTAAAATAATGACTATCATTTATTCTTCCTCAAATAAAGGCTTATAAAATGACCTATTATCCAGTGCGAAAATTCTTTCTGTAAACTCGCCAGGCTTCACTTTATCCAACGATCGATTCAGCATATTCATTTTGGCATCAATTAAATCAATCAAGTGTAAGAGTTCAGCTTCTCGAACTAAAGGTGGTTTTGGACTGCCCCATTCTGCTTTACCATGATGGCTTAAAACTAAATGTTGTAATATGAGAACTTCTTCCCCTTCAATTTGCAACTCACGTGCGATATGGCCAATTTCTTCTACCATCATCGGAATATGCCCAAGCAATTTCCCCTCTATTGTATAGGAGGTCGTAAGCACGCCAGATAATTCTTTTAACTTACCTAAGTCATGAAGGATAACACCGGCGTATAATAAATCCTTATTTAGTTGTGGATAAAGCCTATGTAATTCTTTCGCTATTGCAATCATACTTACAATATGATGTGCCAATCCTGATACATATTCATGATGATTTTTCGTTGCAGCAGGATAGGTCAATAGTGCATCCTGATATTTCTTAATAAAGGATCGCACAATCCTTTGCATAGCTGGATTTTTCATCTCAAAAATAGCTTCAGTCAGCTTTTCCATTAACTCTTCTTTTTCCACTGGAGCCTTTTCTACAAAATCTGTTACATGTACATCATCAGTTAGCTGCGCTGGTCTTAATGATAAGATTTTAAGCTGTGATTTGCCTCTAAACTGATTGATTTCTCCCGTTAAATTAACAATTTGCTCGGCGACAAATAGTGCCTCATCCTCTTTTGTGATATCCCATAGCTTAGCATCAATTTCTCCGGTAGAATCCCTGAGAATCAAAGTCAAGAATGGCTTCCCGTTACTCGCCACACCACGATTTGCTTCTTTAATGAGTACGAATCCATCAAAAGCATCACCAATGTTTATATAACCCAATCCTTTTTTCATACCCTATTCCCCCTATGGTACAAATGATTATCGATCCTCATTTTTTGGTATAAGATCAAAAATTTCCCCAGATTCAACAACTTGGATAAACTTCATCAGCCATTTATAGTAATTTTGAGCATAGCGAAGCCGTTCGATATCATTGTTAATTCTTTCTTTTAAGTCTTCATTTCCTGTCGATTCCTGAATCTTTTGCAGTTCTTCAATCGCCTCGTCAGCTTCTTCAATATTTGTTTCTGTGTGATGGCGCCAGCGATTACCAAACAGAGAAGTAAATGATTTATACCAATCCTCTTCCGATTTATATAAATCTTTTCGTATGCCTTTTTTAAATGTTGATTCAACCATTTTCATATCTGTTAAAGAACGTACTCCTGTTGACATGCTCGTTTTACTCATTTCCAGTGCATCCCGCATATCATCTAACGTCATAGGCTCATTTTCAAAGTAAAGGACACCATACAATCGTCCAACTGAAGAAGTGATCCCATACAGATTCATATTTTTAGCAATTACTTGGATGAATTTTTCTTTTGTTTCTTCATATTGTTCCCAATTGCTTGTATCATCTAGTTCAGACAATGGATGTCCCTCCGTTTTTCATCTTATTTACAGCTTTTTCTATAAAAAATTTTATCATTAAATGTCACATTTTGCGAATGGATTCTGGCAAAACAGTAATATTACTAGTAATACTATCTTTTGTAAGTGCCCTTTTACATGTAAATAGGAGTACTTGTCTCTTTTTTGAAATACTAGCTATAAGATCTATCACGTATTCCACACGGATATCATCAAAATGTACAAATGCATCATCTATAATAAATGGCATATGATGGGTATCACTCATCACTTCACTAATTGCCAATCTTAGAGCTATATATAACTGATCTCTCGTCCCTTGTGATAATTCATTTACCGTATACCTTAGATGTTCTGCTGTTTCAACCTGAAATGGCTGGTTTTTCGTTGGTGCATAGACAGTAGTATACGTATGGTTAGTAAGAATTACAAAGTAATCCGATGTCTGATCAATTATACGAGACAAGTATTTATCACGGTAGTTATTTTTCGTTTCGACTAACATTTCCTTTGCGCTTTTCAAAATAGCCCATTTTTCTACAAGCTTATTCAATTCAGCACGTTCAATAGAAAAACGGTGCATGGTTTGGGAATGTTCATCTGAACGTTCCATGTATGCTAATTCGGCGTCAATTGTTGCTAATTGCCCACGCTTTTTCTCCAATTCTTGTTCAGCTAGTTCAAGCTTATTATGATATTCTTTTTGTTTTTCTTCTATATCCATTACTTCCATCCTAGTGTTAGAAGCAAATTGAACGATTTTATCTTCCGGATAAACCATACCAAGTTGTTTCTTTAAATCTTCTATTTTCATCTTTATTTGCTTCTTGTCTTCAAGCAATGTGTTTTTCCGATAAAATTGCTCTTCTGTTTCGACCTTAGCCACTTTCATCAGGTTCAATTGTTCGCGCTCGAAAACCTCGAGCTTTTGTTTCATCGAATTAACTTGTTCGCTTGCAGTCTTAGTCCAGGTTTCATATTGTTCGATTAGACGAAGCGTACTGTCATGTTCTTCTACTTTTTCATGAAGGAAAGCAAAACAAGTACCGATTGATTTATATCTCAATTCCCAATTCTCAGCTATAAAAAACTTCTTGATTACTTGACGATGGTTTGACTCTGCTTCCTTTACATCAGCTAACTGATGCTTATTACTCTCCCACTCAAGATTCTGCTGTATTAAAGATTTAAAGACGTGATAAAAAGAAGGCCAGTTGCTTATATCTATTGTCTCCAAAATTGGATAAAGTTTGCGCTGATTCATGACCTTTTCATCCACCAGATTTGCTTTTTGAACTACTATCTCATGACGTTCTTGTCTTTTTATCTGTTCAATTTTATTAGCTTCAAGTTTTTCGTGAATAGTTGCTACTTGCCGCATACTTTCATCATGGCTAGCAAGTAGTTGTGACGCCTCCTCTTTTTCTTCTAAAGTAACCATTACATTATCAAATTGACTAGCATTATTGGTAATTAATTGTTTCATGGTTTCCGTCGAACGCTTACCAACTATCCATTGACCAATTCCAAAACCAATACTTGCAAGCATGCCCCCATAACTCCACGTATACTCTTGGAAGTATCCTAATAGCCCAAAAAGAATTCCTATGATGACACTTCCAACAAAAAGATTCAAGGATGTTCTATGTCTTTTAGTTTTGATAGCTTCAAAATTAGCTTTCTGTTTGGTTTCATTTCCCTGGTAATGATAGTTATTGTAATCATGAATCCGATGAGAAAGCTCATCCACTTGTTTTGAAGTTAACCTGGAACCTTTAAACTTGTCTAAGCTTTTTTCTAATTCTACCTTTTGTTTATTCTGAATCGCTTCTTCATGAATTAATTTTTCTTTCTCCATTCGGAGTTGCTGACTTTCCTCATATAGTTGAATCCACAAGGTTTCAGTTTGATATGTAAGGGATAGATCATTCAGATCTACAGGTTTAAGATTCGTATCAGTAGTTAGTAATTCGTTTTTTAATCCAATTTCTTTCTCTTTTATCATATTTTCCAAGCGTTTTATTTCTTTTACATGTTCATTGTATGTGGCCTGAGTCTCTAGAAGTTGTTTTACCTCATCATACGTACTAGAATTCATCAGTGATTCCTTTAATTCTGAATGCTGTTTCTTATAGGAAGTAGCATTATTTTGTAATACCGAAAGTTCACTTTGGAGTGGTAAGACTTTTTCCTTTAAGGCTGCCCATCGTTTTATCCCGTTTTCCGGAAATGGGATGACTTTTGGATAGCTATCTAATTGATGCTCATATGTAGATAGTTTTTGTAAATTGGGAAGTGCTTGTCGCATTTTTTCACTTTCTGAAACATTCTTCTTTTCCACCCGGATCGTATGCTGAAGTTCCTCTATCTGACTACTAATATCAGCTAGATTATTCTTTTTTTCGCTATACATTTTTTCCTGACTTTTAAGTGTTTGTACTTTTTCATTTAAATCATCAAGGTAATCAAGCTGTTGATTAATGATTGGCTTTTTACCAAACGGTTTAAACAACTCACTTATTTTCGTATCAAGACGTTTCTCAACGGCATAAATATCAGTTGATCCTGTCAAACCAATCCCTAATAAGATTTCCCCAAGATCTTCCTCATTCATTGTTTTTAAAGATGTTAGATCTAGTGCATCAAATGAAAAAATCGACTGGTATGTCTGGCGGGTGACACCGTGTAAACGATTCTTCAGCCATTCTTCATCTGCTTCTTCCCCATTTGGTAATAGACATTTTGCAGCACCATTATTTACTTCATCTACACGCTCAATCGTGTATTCTCCTATTC
Source organism: Virgibacillus carmonensis (assembly GCF_057836705.1). Taxonomy (NCBI): domain Bacteria; kingdom Bacillati; phylum Bacillota; class Bacilli; order Caryophanales; family Bacillaceae; genus Virgibacillus; species Virgibacillus carmonensis. Next base: position 24,437 of record NZ_JBYQFJ010000009.1, read on the forward strand.
CTTCTTCAGCTACCGTTAGCATACCACCCATTTTGCCACTTGTCTTGGAGCGGAAAAAAGCACGCTTTTTTGGCGGCAGCCCAAATAACATAAAAAGAACAAATTGTTGAAGACTTGATTTTCCTGATTCATTTTCACCATAAATAATCTGAAGCTCGTTAGGATGAAAATCTATTTGGAAATCATGCCATTTTGCAAAACCATATACTGTAGCACGTATAAACTTCATATTAACCCTCGCCCTTCAGCAATTCATCTACTAACAATTGCTTCGCCTGTTGTCGAACATCATTGGTCTTCGTAATTGGTCCCAAATACTTTCGCGCTTGTTTATGACGATACAGTTCTTCCGTATATGTATGAATAGGTGCATCCTCACTGTGACGTAGTAACTCTCCGAGGAAATGATCGCCCTTTATTAATTCGTTTTCATTGTAGGATAGATCAATCTTAACGTTATACCGAAAAATAAAATCCCATCTACTCTTCGTTGCCAATGAATCATTTAATAATTCTATCGTATCCTCAATAAAACCATCCCGTACCCATAAGCTTAATGCTGGATTTGCTCCCTTTAATTCCACGGACAACAATTGCGGTACCTTATATTTTTGTTGTTGGATCGAAGCCTGGATTACTTCCTCTAATGCATGCGGTTCTTTGCAGCGAGAGACATCCACTATCAGTGTGTTAAATTCGATTGCTTGCAGAGGGATGAAGCTTACATCAGGTTGACTCTTATTTAGGACAACATGATAACATCCTTTAGCACCTGTTTCTTTACGATTTCGACCTTGGGTGTTACCTGAGTAAATTACAGGTGGATGTTGTTTTAAAATTTCACGTTGATGGATATGCCCTAGAGCCCAGTAATCAAAGTCCTTATCCGAAAGTTCATTCAAGTAGAACGGCGCATATGTATCATGTTCCGAATTACTACTTAAACTTCCGTGAAGCATAGCGATGTGAAATGGCACTTCTCGGTTGCGGATTGTGAACTCAGCAGTTTTGTTTTGTATGATAGATTGATTTTGATAGCTAAATCCATAGATGTTAGCTAATGGTTTACCATATTTGGTGAATGTAAAATGGCTTACCTTTTCATCGTTAAAAACATGTACATTGTCGGGATATGTAACAGGGTACGTATTACCGCTCACAAAATCATGATTACCATAAGATACATAAACCTTTATCTTATGACGATTTAGTTCTTCAAAAGCTTTTTTTAGTTTAATTTGCGCCTTTAAGCTTTGACGTTCATTATCAAATAAGTCTCCTACTAATAAGATAAAATCTACTTTTTTTGAAATAGCTGTTGTAACTAGATTATCTAAAGCATCAAATGTACTTGATTGAATTTGTTTAAACATATCTTCCGGTACGCTAGCCAAACCTTGAAAAGGACTATCCAGATGTAAGTCTGCAGCATGAATAAATGATAGTTGTTCCGTCATCGTTACCTATCCCCTAACTTTATCCTGTTATTAATCTATTTTACCAAAAGATAAATACGAATGCACGTTCTATACCATGGAATTATCTATTATAAAGAAACAGTCCCCATTTATTAAACTATATGGGGACCTTTCTATGCTAATCTATTCTTTTTTAGAAAGAGCTAACGCCTTTTTGAGATCCTTTAGCGAACTAGATTTACCATACATCAATACGCCACCTTTATAAACCCGGGCACCAATTACAGCTAACAAAATAATTGATCCAACTAAAATTCCTAATGACAGTGCTACCTCCCAGAACGGTATATCCAACATTCCTACACGCAAAAACATCAACATTGGTGCAAAGAAGGGAATATACGAGCTAATTACCACAAGGCTCGAGTCGGGAGCACTCAATCCATACATCGCAATGAAAAAGGCAATCATAATGAGAAAAATCATTGGCATTATTAACTGTTGCACATCTTCTGTCCTACTTACTAGTGAACCTAGCATGGCGGCTAACGTTGCATATAGAAGATAACCTAGTATGAAGAAGAGAAGTGCATAGATAAATAGTGAAGGTGATGCGCCTTGAATACCAAAGTATTGAAAGACACCCCCACTAAGCTCATCCTGTTTTAATACTATTAGTGCATACCCAAGCCCTAAAAGTAAACCAACCTGTGTTAATCCTAGTAGCGCGATACCAATAATTTTTGCAAACATCTGTGTGACAGGCGACACACTGGAAACCAAAAGTTCCATTACACGTGATGACTTTTCAGTTGCCACATCTGTCGCAATCATATTACCGTAAGTGATTACAGATAGGTATAGAACGAACAGCATCACATAAACAATCCCACGTGCTTGATTAAGTTCCTCAGATGATTTAGCACTCTCGTCAAGTGCAACTGTATCAAACGTTACCGGGGAATAGATCTCCGTGATGGTTTCTTGATCCACACCCGCTTGCTTTGTTGCCGCTGCAACTTTCAATTGCTGTAATTGTTGTTGAATCACCATTTGTTCACTGGAATCGGCAATATTACTTGCATAATATGTCGCTTCTGGAAGTTGATTTGCATTCATTGTTAACGTAATCAGAGCGTCAAATTTTTCGTCTTCAACAGCACTTTTACCCGCTTCTTCCGACTTGTCATATGCGACAAGATTTATATCTCCATTAGCATTTTCCACACTTTTCTCTAACGGTTTGAAAAAATCATCCGATTCATCAAGTACTGCTATTTCTGTTTTTCCATCGTCCGAAAATGAATCAAATATAGCTTGATAATTTGCTAGACCGACTACAAATAAGAGCGTAATAATTGTACTAATTAAAAATGACTTCGTTTTAAATCGTGTCATATAAGTATGGGACATAACAATCCAAAATTTATTCATAGGAGTCACCTACCTTTTCAATAAAGATGTCATTTAATGTCGGTTCCTCTAGGTCAAACTTCCGGATAAATCCTTGGTCCTGTAGGCTTGCAAAAATAGACTGAGATACCTGTTCATTTTCTATTTGCAACTCGCATCCACCTGTAACCGCCTTATATTTTGTTACACCGCCAAAACTACGTAAATAGGTAAGATCCATTTCTCCATGGACTATTAGATTCTTCTTACCATAAGCACTTTTTATATCCCGCAATGATCCATGAACAATCTGCTTTCCTTTTTGCAAAATACATAAATGCTCACATAGTTCTTCCACATGATCCATTTGATGAGATGAGAAGATGATTGATGTACCACGTTCTTTTAAACCAACAACAGCTTCTTTTAACATTTCAACATTTATCGGATCAAGTCCTGAGAATGGTTCATCCATAATTAAAAGCTTTGGTTTATGTATGACAGCTGATATGAATTGAATTTTTTGCTGATTCCCTTTTGAAAGTTCTTCTACCTTTTTATCGATATACTCAGGGACCTTAAATCGTTCTAGCCATGCTTCAAGCTCCAGAATGATATCGCTTTTTTTCATGCCACGTAACTTTCCTAGGTAAACAATTTGATCTCGGACCTTTAATTTTGGATATAACCCACGTTCCTCGGGTAGATAGCCAATAAGATGACTCTTGTCATAGCTAATGGATTCGCCATTCCAGGAAATCTCTCCACCTGAAACGTCCAATAATCCTAAAATCATACGAAATGTTGTGGTTTTGCCCGCACCATTTCCACCAAGAAAGCCAAACATTTGTTTTTCCGGTATTTCTAACGAAAGATCATTAACGGCAATATCTTTGCCAAATCGTTTTGTTACATTTTTTATTACTAACGTCATTTCTTTTCTCCCCTTCCACTACTGCTTGTTACGATTTTCGTACAAAATGGTTTCAATTTTTTTGTTTAAAACGTAAGTACTTGTTTCATTTTCACCTCATGCTTTTTTTACTGTTCAAAAATGTATATACTATAGTATATAAAGATTTTACGAGGAGGAATCATTATGCGCACATACGCTTTAACTGTTTTTAAACAAACTGGGGAAAAATTGTTGGACGAGTCATTTACCGCTGAAAATGACAATGAGGCAAAAAAGGTTGGAAATGCGCGACTAGCTGAGGAAGGATATTCCGAACATACACACCGTTGTGTATCGCCTGAAGCCAAGCTAGTTTTATTCCATAGGTAAAATGACCATTTAGATAGGGAAACAAAAATAAATTATCTTTCCAACAAAGTCGGCGCTACAAATTTTGTAGCGCCGTTTTTGTTATAAAATTTGGCGATTATCTGTCTAGCTCCAGCGCCTAGACACTCGAGACATAAGCAGTTCGCTTCCGTGTGAGCAAAGCACCCACACTGCACCGCTCTGCTTATGCTTGTCGTGTCTTTCAAGGCGTCCTGTGCTTTTCTTATTCACCTATAAACGTTGGTTTACGTTTTTCAATGAAAGCACTTACCCCTTCTTGATGGTCTTTCGTTTGTCTTAATTCCCACTGGGTTTTCTTTTCTTCAGATAGGTAATGCTGTAAATTACTCTTATTATCGTTATGATACATGAGTTTTGTTTTGACCATGGATGCTAATGGCTGTAGTTTTAGGTTTTTAGCAAGCGATGTTGCATGGGTCAGTACCGGTTCATCACTAACCTGATCAACCAAATTCATAGAATAAGCTGTGGTTCCATCTACTTGTTTCATGCTCCAAATAAATTGTTTCGCACCATGTACGCCTAAACGCTCCTTCAACCAAAAATGTCCGCCTCCATCAGGGGCTAAGCCAACTCCCAGAAACAACATACCAAGTTTTGCATCATTTTGAGCAACAACGTAATCAGCAGTTAACGCAAGACTAAGACCCAGACCTGCTGCTGACCCTTTAATAGCAGAAATGACAATTTTCGGCATCAAATATAATTTCATTGTAATTTTTTCAATCGTATCCATCACTTCATGATAAAAATCATGGTTCGCCCAATCAGTCATCATGGAGACGTCCCCACCTGCACAAAAGGCCTTACCTTTTCCACTAATGATAACGATACGATCATCACTTTGTTCGACCTGTATAATAACCTCAAGCAGTTCATTCAGCATTTCTTTATTTAATGCATTGTAACGCTCTGGTCGATTCAAATAAATATATCCTATTTGATCAATACTTTCGTATAAAACAGTTTCCATTTTGAACACCACCTCTATACAAATTTCTACCTCTTTCATTAATTCTCTACTTATTATGAAAGTCCTGCTGGAGCCAAAAAAAATACAACCCGTAGTTACATCACTACAGGTTGTACATCACTTATTCAGCTGATTCTTCAGCCGATCCAGGTTCTCCGTACAGTTCTTCTAATGGTTTGGTAATAATACGACTTACATCATTAATTACCATGTTTAAACGTTGCTCTTGTTCCATTAGTTTAGAAATATCTTCATGTTGTTGAACTAACTCTACAACCTGACGAGCTTTCTCTACTTCTTCCTCGCTAATTTCTTGTCCTTGCATTTGTTTTTCTTGTAATTCCATTTGGGTATCACGGAAGTTTTCAAACATTTGCTTAGCAGCTTCATCACTCATTACTGTTTCGTATGCGCTTTGTAAACTTTTAAATTCTTCACTTTCACGAATTGATTTTTCTAAACTGTATGCACTATCATAAATATTAGACACTGTAATCCTCCTTGAATTTCATTCTAAAATAACTATACCAAACAAGATGTTTCCTGTATACCAATTCGATAATCATAACCAATAAACGAAGAACTTTTTTAGAATTGAAACTATTGTTATAATAAAGATAACGTGAAATTCATCAGTCTCGCGTATTTTGCTTTCCTTCAAACAGCGATAAACATAGACAAATGCTAAGTAAAAGAGGTCATGTTATGATAACCGAATTAAAAAAAGTGTTCCCTTCTTTAATTACATATGATTCAAATTCAGAACAATCACCTGCAGGCTACAAGTGGTATGTGACAAAAGATGACGAGATCCTGGGTATTGCTACATATGAAATCTCTACTAAAGATGAAGCCTTGTTATCTACTTTCTTGTCACCCTATACCGATGTAGAGTCTCCATTAACGATAAAGGAAAAGTTTTGGCAAGATATTCTCCATGATGAACAAACCATAACCGGAGACGAACGCGTAAGTCCTTATCGGTTTGTTCACTTTTCATTCCAACAATATAAAGTAGAACCAAACCTTTTCAAGGAAGCTATCCAAAGCATCTTTTCAAAGCCGCTTCCAATTCTATGGTTAACGAGTCACCAGGGCATATTAATTGAAGAACAAACAGAAACCTTTGAAGAACCGATCGCTTACAATGAAATTATTGATATTTTAATGAGTGACTTATATGTAAAAATCCGATTCTTTGTTGGTCCATTTATGATTACGTTGAAGGATGCAAAACAATTTTATGCAAGGCTTGTAGAAGGTGCAACTACAGTTTTCAACTATACAGATAAACAAGTCATTTCATATGAGGAAGCTATACCATATTTATTTGCAGATCAGGTAAATGCTTCTTTTCGTGACGATACGAAACATTTATTATTACATGAAGTGCTGAATGATACGGAACTCATTCATACGATTGAAACCTTTTTCGCATGTAATTTAAATATAACTGTTACTGCTAAAAAATTGTACATGCATCGCAATAGTTTACAATATCGAATTGATAAGTTTATTGATAAGACTGGGATAGATATTCGTCAGTTCCATCAAGCAGCAACCGTTTACCTTGCTTTGATTTCAAAAAAATAAATGGAAGTGACTGCACATATTAGCACGTACTGGAGCCGGATAATTCCAAATTACAAAAACATGCACAAAGAATCAATTTTTCTTTGTGCATGTTTTACGTATACATCGCTACGGGAATTTTATAAGCTTAATGTAATTATTAATTGGGGGTTTTGACATGGCAGAATTACGTTTAGAACATATTCAAAAGTCTTACGATAAAAAAGTGATAGCGGTAGATGATTTCAACTTACATATTCATGACAAAGAATTTATTGTATTTGTTGGACCATCTGGGTGTGGAAAATCCACTACTTTACGCATGATTGCAGGGTTAGAGGAAATCTCAAATGGTGAATTATTAATTGATGATAAAAAGATGAACGACGTGGCTCCAAAAGACCGTGATATAGCAATGGTATTCCAGAACTATGCATTATATCCACATATGAACGTATACGATAATATGGCATTTGGGTTAAAGCTTCGTAAATTCAAAAAAGACGAGATTGATAAACGCGTACAAAATGCTGCCAAAATTTTAGGTCTTGAATCTTATTTAGATCGTAAACCAAAGGCATTATCCGGTGGCCAACGTCAACGTGTCGCATTAGGGCGTGCTATTGTACGTGATGCTAAAGTATTCCTTATGGATGAACCTTTATCTAACCTTGATGCCAAATTACGTGTTCAAATGCGTGCTGAAATCCAAAAGCTACATAAACGCTTACAAACAACTACCATTTATGTAACGCATGATCAAACAGAGGCTATGACAATGGCAACCAGACTTGTTGTTATGAAGGACGGTATCATTCAACAGGTCGGTGCACCAAAAGAAGTTTACGATAAACCTGAAAATATATTTGTCGGTGGATTTATTGGTTCTCCATCCATGAACTTCTTAAACGGAACGTTAAAAGATGGTTACTTCGCTATAGATGATATTAAAATCAAAGTTCCAGAAGGTAAAATGAAAACGCTTCGTGAACAAAATTTTGTTGATAAAGAGATTATTCTTGGAATACGTCCGGAAGACATTCACGATGAGCCATTATTCATTGAATCTACAAAAGATACAAAAATTACTGCTACAATTGATGTTGCTGAACTAATGGGAGCAGAAACATACCTTTATTCTAAAGTTAACGAGCAAGATTTTATTGCACGGATTGATTCACGTTCAGACATAGATGGTGGTGAACAATTAGATGTTGCTTTTGACATGAACAAAGCACATTTTTTCAATCCGGAAGACGAACAACGTATACGCTAATAACTATGTTTGTGCATATAGTAAGAGGGACGTCATTACGACGTCCCTCTTTTATCTGGTTTAGCTAAGGGGATACCTAAGCTTTTTGCCATGATTATTTAGGTTGTTGTCCGTTAAGTTGTTGTTGAGCAGTTTGAACTAGACGCTTTGTGATTTCACCACCTACAGAACCGTTAGCACGTGAAGCAGTGTCTGCACCTAAGTTAACACCAAATTCTTGAGCAATTTCATACTTCATTTGATCAAGAGCTTGTTGTACGCCAGGTACTACTAATTGATTTGAATTGTTACTTGCCATGTTATATCACCTCCTGTAATTATATTGTGTACATTCATTTAAAATTTATCACTGATAATTGTTGGAAATTGTGGAAGAATTGTTGACTATTTTTTTCATTAATAAAGCCCATTACAATTGAGTAATGGGCTTTATTAATTATTATCTTATTTTGGTTCTGTCATTTCTTTTGGATTTACATATTTTTCAAATTCTTCTTCGGTTAAAAGTTCTAATTTGGCTGCCGTTTCTTTTAATGTCGCATTATCTGCAAAAGCTGTTTTAGCAATTTTAGCTGCATTTTCATAACCGATATGTGGATTTAATGCAGTAACAAGCATTAATGAATCATTTAAATACGTTTCAATTTGTTCATGATTTGGCTCAATTCCTTGAACACAACGCTCATCAAACGAAAGCATACTATCCGCTAATAATTGACATGACTGAAGGAAGTTGTATGCAATTACTGGTTTAAATACATTTAGCTCAAAGTTACCTTGGCTAGCTGCAAATCCAATTGTTGCATCGTTTCCCATAACCTGTGCAGCAACCATTGTTACAGCTTCACTTTGTGTTGGATTAACTTTTCCCGGCATAATAGAACTTCCTGGTTCGTTAGCTGGTATAATTATTTCCCCAATTCCGCAGCGTGGCCCACTTGCTAACCAACGAACATCATTTGCAATTTTCATAAGATCTGCTGCTAATCCTTTTAACGCTCCATGTGCATAAACTGTTTCGTCATGACTTGTTAATGCATGGAATTTATTTGACGCTGAGATAAAGCTATTACCTGTATATTCATTAATTGCCGCGCAAACTTTTTCAGAAAAATCAGGGTGAGCATTCAGTCCAGTACCAACTGCTGTTCCACCGATTGCAAGTTCTTTTAAGTGGTGTAAGCTTTCATTGATCATCGTTTCTGATTTTTCAAGCATACGATGCCATCCACTGATCTCTTGTCCGAGTGTTAATGGTGTTGCATCTTGTAAATGTGTACGCCCAATTTTTACAATATCCTGAAAAGCGTCCATTTTAACTTTTAACGAATCCTTTAATGTACGAACCGCCGGTAAAACGGAATCTTCTAGCTTTAAAACTGCCGCTATATGCATACCAGTTGGATACGTATCATTGGAGCTTTGCGATTTATTCACATCATCATTTGGATGTAATTTCACATCACTTTCTTTATTTGTTAACCATTCATTTCCTACATATGCTATTACTTCGTTCACGTTCATATTGGATTGTGTCCCACTGCCCGTTTGCCATACCACTAGTGGAAAATGTCCTGTTAGCTTATCATCTATGATTTGATCTGCTGCATATTCAATTGCTTCATATTTTTTCTTATCCATTAAGCCAAGTTCCGTATTTGCTTTAGCAGCACTTTTTTTCAGTATAGCAAATGCCTTAATTACTTCTCGTGGCATTTTTTCATTACCGATAGGAAAATTTTGTTTACTACGCTCCGTTTGTGCTCCCCAGAATTTATTTGCAGGTACTCGTACCTCTCCAAGTGTATCTTTTTCAATACGATAATCCATTAATGTTGCCTCCCTATGTAAATGCTTACTTTAGCTCCATTTACTATTGTAACAAATTTTGTGGAGAATTAGAAAACCTTGGCTTGTCCAAAAAGAACCAATTGTTACAAAAAAAGCACATATCAAGCGATAGGATAATTTAAATGATTGTTACCACTTCATGTTGTATACAAATTATTTTATACTAATACAAGAACATGCAATAAAATTCATCTTGGAAGGCAAATTGAGTTATACTTAATTTCAGATAGTATGTCACACTTATTCTTGCAGAGGTCTTCGATGTCTTGTTCAATGTTTTAGTTGTTAGTTTAAGGAGGATTTCATCATGCCGAATATATGGACACATATGCTTTTTTGCGAGGAGGTTATGGATACGATCAATAATCCGACGCCATTTTTTCAACATGAAGCATATATGAAATTAGGTGCGCAAGGCCCTGACCCATTTTTTTATTATAACTTTTGGCCATGGAATAAGGATGAATCGGTAAGTAGTATTGGTATGGCATTACACACAAAAAATTGCGGAGAATTCCTGATGGATTTGATCGGTTCCGCAGCGAATATGGAATCACAAGTTAAAGCGTATGTATTCGGTTTTGTAACACATCACATCCTAGATCGAAATGCACATCCATACATTCACTACAGAGCTGGTTATGAAGGGAACAAACATCAGGAATTAGAAGTTTTAATTGACACAATCATGATGGATCGATTTCATAATATGAAGACGTGGAGAGCTCATGTATACAAAGAAATAGATGTAGGATATACACTCGACAAAAATATAACCCAATTGCTACATTCAAAAATAAAAAAACATTACCCAGATGTAAGTAAAAAATCAGAATCATATATTCAGAAATCATATCGGGATATGAAATTGGCTTTAAAGGTATTGTCTGATCCTTATGGATGGAAAAATGTAGTGTTAAAATCACTTATCTCTTCATTTTCACATCAACCAGTAAAGAGTACAACTGATTACTTGAATGAGAATGAAAAAACTTGGCATCATCCAGCTACAAATGAACCTTCTTCTCAAACTTTTCTAGACCTTTATGAAATTGGTCGCGCTGAAGGGATTGAGATTCTAAGCGAAGTTTTAACATATTGGAATAATCCAACAGAAGAAAAGGAGAAACATCTACAAGGTTTAATTGGAAATGTTTCATATGATACTGGGAAGCCATTAAACCTTAACCTAGAAAACAAATATAGCGATCCTATTGTATAAACAAACAAAAGCGCAAACGCCTTGTTTAGGGCGCTTGCGTTTTTCTGTTTATTTCGGCTTAACTTCAACTTTATCCCCGCTAATCGTATGTTGTTTTGCTTCAATCATACCTTTTTCAACATTTACAAATCGTAATAATACGATACCAATAACAAAAAATACAATCAATGAGACAATTCCAAGCCTACTGGATCCAGTCAACTGGCCAACTAACGCGAAGAGGAACGGTCCGAAAATGGCAGCAAATTTTGACGAAATCCCATAAAAACCAAAGAACTCCCCATGTTTATCGTCAGGTACCATGCGACCAAAAATAGATCTACTTAATGACTGGGCACCGCCTTGAACAACACCTACGCAAACCGCTAGTAAATAAAAGTGTAGTGCTGTTGTCATAAAGTAGCCCAATATAACTATTCCGATGTAAACATATAATGTTATGAATAATGCTTTTTTAGCCGTAATTTTTGTAGCAATCCAGCCGAATAAAAATGTAAATGGAATCCCGACAAACTGTGTTATTAATAAGGCAGCGATTAGTGAATTCGAGTCTATACCAATATCCCGCCCATAAATAGTAGCCATTTTAATGATTGTAGAAATCCCATCGTTGTACATCCAAAATGCTAAAAGAAAGATCAATAATTGCTTATATTGTTTTATTTCTTTGAAAGTTGTTGTCACTCTTGTAAAACCAATCGATAAATAAGATTTTTCTCGTTTAATTGGTCTTTTCTTTTCTTCCTTAACATTTTTAAGAAGCGGTATCGAAAAGATAAACCACCAAATACCAACTGAAACAAAGGATAATTGGCTCGCCACAGTCGCGTTTGGTATCCCAAACCACTGGTATTTCAAGATCATTAGAAGGTTTATTGCGAGTAATACTCCTCCACCTATATAGCCAAATGCAAATCCACTGGAAGAAATTTTATCGATATCTTCTTCATCAGCAATCTCAGGTAAGAATGCATCGTAAAATATGTTTGCACTTGAAAATCCGATCGTTCCAATTATCAGTATGAGTGATGCAAATATATAATCTCCTTCACCGACAAATCCAAGTAACACACTGGCTATCATACCCATAAAAGCAAAAAAACGTAGAAATTTTTTCTTTGCGGCGGAATAATCACTTATTGCCCCAAGGAATGGCGCAAGAATGGCAACAATTAGCACCGCAATGGACTGTGAATATCCCCAGTAGCTTGTAGCCAACGACTCATCTAAACCTACTGCTGCAACATCATAGTAGAATACCGGCAAAACAGCTGCCATTATAGTCGTTGAAAACGCTGAATTACCAAAATCATATAGCATCCAACTACGAACTGTTTTCTTTTTCATGTTGGGACACTCCTTTTCTAACCTTTTCTAAATTCAACATACCAAAAATGGAACATCAAAATGAACTAGATTCTTTCTAAGGATGCTGCAGTTTGATTCGTATTTTCTATTGCACTTGATAAATTAGCCATTCGCTCTACCTGCTGGTCCAGTACAGCCTCTAATTGTTGAATGGTAGCAGTAGTTTCCTCAATAACACCTGCCAAGTCATCGACGGATTGATCAATTGTTTCAGAAGATAATTCTATTTCTTTTGCCTGCTTTGCCAAATACCCCAAATATTTTATAAAGTTAATGAGTTGATTGGTTATTTTTTCAAAATCAGCTTTTGTTTGGTATACATTTTGGGTACTTATGTGAAGCTGATCCTTGTTTTCATTAACCTGTACTTGTGCTTGCAATGCATCTGCCTCTATTATTGTTAGATTTTCTCTGATTTGCTTAGCTGTGGATTGAGAAACTTCTGCCAGCTTACGAACTTCGCCAGCAACGACCGCGAAACCCTTTCCGGAATCTCCAGCCCTTGCTGCCTCTATGCTTGCATTTAATGCTAATAAATTAGTCTGCTCAGCTATCTCTTGAATTTTTGTTGTAAAAATGCTATTTTCATGCATCTTTTTAACTAAATTTTCCATGTTAAGATTTAACCCTTCAAACGAATGATAAAAACCATCCATTGCATGTGCCAAAGTATCCATTGATTGCTGACCTGTCATAGATAATTCTTTCAATTCTTCACCGTCAGCAGTGCTTTTAATAAAGGAATTAGTCATATTTTCAAGTAAATTTTTTGTTTTCTCGGTTGTGATTGTAATATCAGATGCACTTTCTGCTTGGGAATGGCTTGTAATAGCAATTTCTTGAAATGCAATTCGCATTTCCCGCATTGATTCTGAATTAAAATTACTTTCTTTTTCAAGAATGGACATTTGAGATTTCACATTTTCAGCACCAGCTTGGACAGTGTTTGCTACCCTCACCTGTTCTTCTTCTCGTTTTCCACTTTCTGTTAGAGCTTGTTGTGCATTTGTTAACAGCCTTCTGGCTACACGAACTTGGATAAATAATACAGCAAAGACAAGTACGAAAAATACAATCGTAATTGATGTCGCGCGTGCATCAAAACCAATAACTTCTCCTTTTTCTATGACGAAAAAGATAAGTAATGCAAGACCCAAAAAGCCACCAGTTACTAAAACTGTTAGCGATAAAGAAATCGCTGCAACTGCTAGAACGTAAAATGTAAATAACATATTTGTCACATAATCGGAACTTAGAATAATAACAAATGCAACACTTGCCAAACTGATGATTGCTATGTATGGGATGACTGATGTGAAAATCCGTTTGTATTGAAATAAGCAAATGATTGCTAAACAAACTGCTCCCCCACCACCTAGCGCAATCAGGTTTATAACTGGTGCTCCTACAATAATTTCTGCCCCAACACCTAATAAAATGGAAAAAGTTAATATGTAAATAAGTACCCGATTTTGTTTTTGCATAGTAGAACAACTGCTCTCTTCCATGCGCTTCCCCCTTTTTATCTTTCATACTGTATAATAGACCAGTAAAAATGCCTTGCCCATTAGAGGCAAGGCAATTCATAGTTACTGTTTCACCAGATTATTCCCAAATAAAATGTCTATAAGCTTCACTTAATTGTAGAAACCTCTCTTTATCCCCTTTATCTATGGAGCTATTGATGGCTTCTTCAAGCTTCTGTTTATTGAATACGAAACAAAGCTCATCAAGCAACAGCTTGGATGCAAGTCTAAATTCAAACGAAATTTCACGCTTCGCTTTTAATGGTTTCCCATCATACCGATAATAACGATAAAATATCTTTTGCTTTTTCATGGAACTTGCCCCCTTGTTCCTTTTTTCTATTATCCTAAATTTTTGGAATAATTGCAACAAAAATAAATAATTTTTATACTGTAATTTCTATGTTTTGGACGTGTGAAACTTAATTAGTTAGTCACAATAGATATAACCTCATCCTTGAATGTTTCTCTAGACTTACCTTACACTGCTTTGGTAGACTGTTATAGCTATTATAATTGGACTTTAATGGACTTAGAACATAAAATGGAGGATCTTTCCTTGACACATTCGGAGAACTTAAAAAAAGGTGAGAAAGGTGCTTGGATTAGCATATTTGCTTACCTGATTCTATCTATAAGTAAGCTGATTGTCGCTCATTTTGGTAACTCAGCGGCATTACGAGCAGATGGTTTAAACAATATAACTGACGTTATCGCATCTATAGCGGTATTAATTGGCCTTAAAATTTCTAGAAAGCCAGCCGATAATGATCATCATTATGGTCATTATCGTGCAGAAACAGTTGCATCTTTATTTGCGGCATTCATAATGGTATCAGTTGGCATTCAGGTAATATACGATACAATCCGTAAATTATGGCATGGAGAAGTCTCACAACCGGATATGTTAACAGCTTGGACCGCACTAGCCGCGGCTGCTGTTATGTTCTTCGTGTACAGGTATAATGTGAATTTAGCAAAAAAAGTGGGGAGCCCTGCTTTACATGCTGCAGCACAAGATAATAAGTCAGATGCATTTGTTAGTTTGGGAGCCTTTGTTGGTATTATAGGAGCCCAACTGGGTTTATATTGGTTTGATCCTGTTGCCGGATTAATTGTAGGATTTATTATATGTAAAACAGCCTGGGATATATTTAAAGATTCCACCCATGCACTTACAGATGGTTTTGATGAAAGGTTTTTACTAAAAATAAAAAAGAGTATTGCTAAAGTGGATGATGTGAAAAAAGTGAAAGATGTTAAAGGACGGGTTCATGGTAATCAATCATTTATCGATATCGTCATTCTTGTTGATTCTGACTTATCTGTCAAGGAAAGCCATGATATAACGATTCATATTGAAAAGCTATTGGAAGAAAAACATAATATATATTATGCACATATTCATATTGAACCTTTTCTATAATAGAAGCTAAAAGGCTGCAGCCTTTTAGCTTCTATTTTTCTTTATTAAACTTAATAATTCATCAATGCTTTTCCAACCGTAAGCAGTCTCCTGATAAGTACCTTCCCCAATGGTCGTTTCTTCCTCGCCAACTGGTTCTGCTTTGTATCTCTCGTAAAACTTACTTGATGGATTCTGTTTTAAGACCCATACAAGAATAGATTTATTTCCTTTCAATTTCATATCCTCTGCAAATACCTCTAATAAATCAGCTCCTAATCCTAACCGTTGATATTCATCAAGCAAATAAATCGTATAGATTTCACTGTCATGATTAAAACGCCTTGTTCGTTCAGGACCACCATTTACAAAGCCAACGATTTTTTCCTCATTATGAATTACAAATGTACATTGATCTTCCTTTTGCATTTTTAATATTGTTTCTCACAATGCCAAACGATTTTCATATGTTATATTTGAAATATCTTTTTCATTTAATAATTCATTATAGGTGCTCTTCCAGCTATTGATATGTATATTAGCTATCGATTCCGCATCATCATACACTGCTTTTCTCGTTCGGAACATTTTTCAACCCCCAAGATATTCTCTTTTATGTTTTAATTTTCAAATAAATGATTATAGAGTCATTACATAAACTGCCGCAATAGCCCCAATAACTACCAAAATAACATTCAACCCTATATATGCCAAGATAATAGCAACCAGACCTCCTAGTATACCTACATGGGGTTGTTCAGGTCGTATTGTTATTATCCCTGGAAATATTAGCGCGCCGAGTGCAGCATATGGAATAGCGTTTAACCACCGGTTCAACCAGTCTGGAAAATGAATGCGATCCACTATATATGCTGGGATAATTCTAGGAATCATCGTAGCCAAGGACATTCCAATTATAATAGCAACTATCATTTTGGATCCTCCTTAAGCAAGAAAATTCCACCAGCAGCACCAATTACAGTTCCACAAACAATTGCCCAGCCCACGCTCGTATATTGGCTAAATAAAACATTAATTAACATCGCAAAAATGGCGATTAAGCCAACCCGTTTTTCTTTTTTCACAGAGGGAATTAATAACCCAACAAACATCGCATACAAGGCAATTCCCATACTTTGACTTAATCGAGCGGGAATAACTTCACCTAATACGCCACCTAAAAAAGATCCCATTATCCAGGAAAAATATGCAGTTAGTATTAGTGCCGTGTAAAAAAGTGCGCCTTTATCCTTCTCAGCCTCATCAGGATGTAAAGAGGACATTGCAAACGTTTCATCGGTTAAACCCAATGATAAAGGAACTTTCCATTTTAGTCCAATGCCTCGTAAACGATTCATAAAGGACAGACTCATAACAAAGTGACGAAAGTTTAATACCAAAGTAGCAATTATTATTTCTGCAATGCCAGCACTTGCCGCAATCATATTAACGGCCATAAACTGACTTGCACCTGCAAAAACAAAAATACTCATTCCTGTTAATTCTGTTAAGCTCATGCCAGCTTGCTTGGCTAACACACCGTATGTTATAGCAATTGGTAAATATCCAAGCATAATTGGCAAACCAACAACTATACCTTTTTTTATCATTTGAAGTGAAGGGGATATTTGTCTTTTACTGATTGGATTTGTTGCCATTTTTCTATCCCCCTTCAAAAATGAAAATTTAGATAAGTATACAATATTATTTCTTTTTTACAAAGAATATTGTTTACCCACTAAAAAATCAGCCCAAGTAACGACTTTAGGCTGATTTTTACTAATGGATAATCTTTTCTAATTTCCGTAAACCTTCTAGTAATCTTGGTGACGGTCTACAATACAATGATTCTTCTAACACGTGAATATTTCCTGCCTTTATTGCCTTCATTTGACCCCACTTGGGTCTTTTTATAACAAGCTCAGGGCGCATTTTTTCTTCTTTCACACCGACCCAAACCATACATATATGATCAGGGTCTCGTGCTTTCACTGCTTCCCAGTCAGTTTTAACATTTGCAATAGGTTCGTCCTCAAAAATGTTTTTCGCTCCAGCGAGTGTGCTTATTTCCGTGAGCCAATTTACACCACCGGGCGTAAAAACAGGCTTTGGCCACCATTCCCAGTAAAGTGTAGGTCGATCTATTCGATTTTCTGCCTTTAAACGAAATTGTGCTATCTCATCATGAAAGAACTGAGCCTTTTCGACTCCTAATTCGGAGAGATTTAATGCTTTTCCAACTTCTCTGATATCAGATTCAATTTCATCTAAGGAATTTGGGTTTAAGATAATATATGGCAGACCCTTTTCTTCAAGGGCCACAATGTTTTTTTCCATTCCTGGAACACTCAAGGAAGCCAAAACTAAGTCAGGTTCAAGAGAAGCGACTTTTTCCATATCAATGGAAAGATCTGGTCCAACACGTGGTAGTTGGTTAATCTCGTCAGGCCAATCAGAAAAGTTATCCACTCCGACCAGTAATTCAGTTTTACCTAAGTAAGCGACAATCTCAGTATTGCTTGGGCAAATAGATACTATTCGCAATGTGCAACCTCCTTATGAAAAGGCACTAAATTTCCCCTATTTTTCTTCCCCTTGGTCAGTTATAAGTAATGGACCATCCTTTGTAATGACAATGGTATGTTCATATTGTGCAGAACGTCCTCCATCAACAGTACGTGCAGTCCAGTTGTTGGAATCCATTTTACTCTTCCATGTACCTTCATTGATCATCGGTTCAATCGTAACAACCATACCCTCTTTTAAACGTACCCCTTTATTTGGTAGTCCAAAATGAGGAATGTGTGGCTCCTCATGAATGGTTGGACCAATTCCATGTCCAGTAAAATCACGGACAACTGAAAAACCTTCCCCTTCAGCATAGGTTTGGATCGCATGCCCAATATCCCCAATACGACTCCCTGCTTGAGCTTTCTCAATACCTTTATGGAGCGCCTTTTTAGTTACATCCATCAACCTTTTACCAACTTGATCTACATTCCCAACTGTGTAAGTCCAAGCAGAATCAGCCAATCCACCATTTAAGTTAACAACCATATCAATTGTTACGATATCACCGTCAGCAAGCTTCTCGTCTCTTGGAAAGCCGTGACAGATCTCGTCGTTAATCGATGCACAGATTGCATAAGGGTACCCACTAAAGCCTTTTTGTTCTGGGGTTGCCCCATGACCAGCCAAAAACTTCTCTACAAACGTATCGATCTCCAAAGTTGTTATACCAGGTTTAATCATTTTTGCAATTTCTTTATGTGTTTTAATAAGCAATTTTCCAGCCTCTTGCATCATTTCAACTTCGCGTTTACTTTTTCGTGTTATCATTCTATTCTTCCTTTCAATCTTAAGTATATCTATTTATAGAGGATAATCAAAAAATCACCAAATGATAAATGGCGAATCTCTTCGTTGAAAGAGGAACTTCTACTAAGTGCATACACGACCCCTGGACAGCGCGCAAGTCCGGTCCTCAAAACTTTCGTGCCTCGACCTTCTTATTTCTAATTCGGTGACTTTTTAAACACATTTATATAAAAACATTGTCAATATATTTATGCACCAACTAGTTTATCATATTATCACATAAAAATAAGTGTTTATGAATTTTACCCATTTTAAAAAGCATGCAAAGGGAATCATCCCCTGCATGCTTTTACTATACTTAGTATCCGTATCCTCCGTAGCCTTTATCGCCACCTGTATAAGCAGTTCCAATGATTATTAGCAAAATAAACAATACGACTAGCAATGCGAAGTTCATGCCGTGACCGCCGCCTTCTTCATATCCCATTAAATTCCCCTCCTTATTTTAAGCATACGTTAACTTATGCGGAGGTTCCGAATTGGGAAGGGCGAATCTCACGATAATTAAATTTAAACCTAGAAATAATCGTTCGCATTATAAATTTTCCCGTTTTCAATACTGCCCTCATCAGTAAGTATATCAACCAATATACCTGCTACAGTATCAGTCTTATTCAGCAAATTATTTTTTTTATAATCTTTAAAGGTATTCACATCTATAAATGATTGTGGTGATGAAGAACGAATCTTTTCCTGCATCCCGGTGTCCATAACACCAGGGCTGAAAGCTATTATTTTGATACCTGTTTTTAGTTCATCCTGTTCAAGTGCAACAGTTTCTGTGTACCTATTTATACTTGCCTTTGAGCTACAATAGGCACTCCAACCATAAATTGGCCGTTCGGCAGCTCCTGATGTTACTGTTACCCCAACCATAGAAATATCTTTTTCTATTGCCTCCTTCAAAAATAAATTTGTTAGTACCATTGGTGCTAAGGTATTTACTTGCATATGGTATGCGAGGTCTTTACTCTTTAAGTTCATGGATGGATTGATTGGATCTAATACAGCTGCATTATTAACGAGATAGATAGCTGTTAAACTTTTTGTAAAAACTTCTTCGCTTATCTTTTTATAAGTAGTTTCTATTTCAGTAACATTACTTAAATCACATGCAAAATGCGTAAATGTTACATGATTAAATTCTGCGTGCTTCTGTAATTTCGTAGAGCCCGCGCGGGAAATACCTAAAACATGAATTCCTGATTCCAAAAAATATTGAGCAACTGATTCACCTAGCCCTCTTGATATCCCTGTTACGACTGCATATTTCATGTTAAATCCTCCTCAGGTGTCATTTATTATTAATACCCTTATTTTGATAAAATAAAAACCAGAAATAATTATCCCCGTGCGATTTACACGGGGACTGTAGTAGAGTCTATTTTTTTATTTCACTCCAGTAATGAACCAGTGTTTCCATTCCTTTATCAAAGCTATCTAACGGAAAGCTTTCATTTGGCGAATGTAATCGGTCATCTGGTGTGCCGAAACCTAGAAGTACAATCGGAATGTCATAGATTGCTTCAATCCATTCAACGACAGGAATTGATCCACCCATTCGCACATAAACCGTCTCCTTACCAAATGCTTTTGCGTAGCTTTTCGCGGCTTTTTGGATTAACGGATTGTTCGGTTCTACCTTATATGCTTTTGCAGATAGCTTTTCTTTTATTACCTCTACCATAACACCAGAAGGCGCAACCTTTTTCACGTGATCTTCTAGCAGTTGTTGAACTTTTTGAGGGTCTTGTCCTGGTACAAGACGGCAGGTGATTTTTGCAGTTGCTGACGCGGGAATAATTGTTTTAGTTCCCTCACCTTGATAGCCACCATACATTCCATTAATTTCGAATGTTGGGCGTGCCATTGTATGTTCTTTAGCTGTATATCCTTTTTCAGATGCGGTTTCTTTTATCCCCACTGCCTCTTGATAATTTTCACCTTGCACCTGATCAATTAGTTCTCGTTCTTCATCTGTCAATGGTTCGACATCATCATAAAATCCGTCTACAGTGATAACTTCCTCGACATTTTTCATCGATGCCAAAATATGATTCAATGCCATAATCGGATTTCGAATAGCACCACCATACATACCTGAATGTAAATCATGATCAGGTCCTGTAACGTTAATTTCTATTCCAGTAAATCCTTTTAACCCATATAAAATAGTTGGTTGATTCTTTGCAATCATTCCGGAATCAGAGATCACTGCAAAGTCTGCTGAAAATTTATCGCTTTCCTCATGGAGAATACGATATAAATTTTCACTCCCAATCTCTTCTTCCCCTTCAATGCATACTTTTACATTGACTGGTATCCTTCCTTCCGTTTTCATGTAGGCTTCAAATACCGCTAGATGCATAAAAACTTGTCCTTTATCATCACTTGAACCACGAGCATACAAACGACCATTACGTACCTCTGGCTTAAACGGTTCACTATCCCATAAATTAATAGGATCAACTGGTTGCACATCATAATGGCCGTAAAATAAAACAGTTGGCGCGTTTGATCCAGCACCATTATACTCCGCATAAACTAAGGGATGTCCACCTGTGTCCATTTGCTCTACCTTTTCAAACTGAATATGGTTTAAATAATTTTCAACAAAGTCAGCTGCTTGGTTAATATCTTTCTTATGTACACTTTCCGCGCTAACACTTGGAATAGATAAAAATTGATTAAGTCTTTCTAATAAATCTTTACGATTGTTAGTTAGATACGATAATACCTTTTCACTCATAAGTTCATTCCTCCAACTTGATTTTACTTTTATTTTAGCATACTCCAAAGAGAATTCGTTGCAAGAACGATGAGAGATCTTAATCATGGGATTTTTGTCAATTTCAGAATTTATTATCTGCTAATTATTAAATTTTAACCCCGAACGAAAGATTAACCATCAACCTCAATTAAAATACCACAGAATAACTTCTACAGTAAAAAAAGACCCGAGAGTTTTTCTCGAATCTTTTCAAAATATCTAACCTTGTAATGCCTTTTCTAAATCCTCAATTAAATCTTCACTATCTTCAATGCCAACAGAGATTCGCACCAATCCATCTGTTATGCCAAGCTCTAGGCGTCGTTTGCGTGGGATGGAGGCATGTGTCATTTGAGCTGGCAGTGAAATAAGACTTTCCACCGCGCCAAGACTTTCTGCTAAAGTGAAGTACTTAACGCTTTCTAAAACCTTTTCAGCTTGTTCTCCACTTCCTACATCAAATGAAACCATGCCACCATAGCCTGATGCCTGTTCTGAAGTTATATCATACCCTCTATGACTTTCGATTCCAGGGTAATAAATGGTTGATACTTTATCGTGTTGTTGTAAGAACGAGACGATTTTTTTCGTGTTTAACTCGATTGCTTCCATGCGTAATGCTAATGTTTTAATCCCGCGCATTAATAACCAAGAATCCTGTGGGCCCAATACACCACCAACTGAATTTTGGATGAAATGGAGGTCTTCAGCTAATTGATTGGAATTAACAACAACTAACCCAGCTACAACATCACTGTGTCCACCAATGTATTTAGTAGCGCTGTGCAATACAATATCAGCACCAAGGTCAATCGGTTGCTGCCAATATGGTGTAGCAAACGTATTATCTACAATAAGCTTTAAATCATGCTTCTTCGCTATATCTGCCATTGCTTTGATATCTGTAATTTTCAATAGTGGATTTGTTGGTGTTTCGACATAAATCGCTTTGGTTTTGTCTGTAATCGCCGCTTCTACTTTTTCTGGATAGCTCGTATCTACGTACGTGTGGTCTAGCTTGAAACGATTTAATACACTTGTCATTAAGCGGTATGTGCCACCATAAACGTCATCAGTCATAATTACGTGATCATCCGAATTAAACAGCATCATAATTGATGTAATAGCAGCCATTCCTGAACCGAAAGCAAAGCCTGCTTTTCCATTTTCCAAGTCACTAATAACTGTTTCAAGCGCATGTCTGGTTGGGTTTCCTGTACGTGAGTATTCGTATCCACGATGTTTACCAACTTGATCCTGTTTATACGTACTTACTTGATAAATCGGTACCGATACCGCCCCAGTTTGCTCATCGTTCGTAATTCCACCGTGTATCATTTTTGTTTTTGCTCGCATATTCTTTCTCCTCCATGTCAGTCATTTTTCTGATCCATATATACTTTTACTCAGGTATCGATCACTAGCATCTGGAAAAACCGTTACAATGGTTGATCCAGGTTTCGCAATTTTGGCTTCTTCAAGCGCAGCATACATCGCAGCACCTGATGAACTACCAACTAACAACCCTTCTTTTGCTGCTAGAGCTTTAACTAACTTGAATGCATCTTTATCCGATACAGTGTGAATCGCATCCATATAATCACGGTTCATATAATCAGGTAAAAACTCCATGCCAATACCTTCTGTTTCATGTGGACCCGGGTCCCCACCTGCAATAATAGACCCTTCTGGTTCTACAATAACTGTCTTTATCGAAGCGTTTTGTTCTTTTAAATAGTTGGCCGATCCCATAAACGTGCCACCAGACCCTGCACCAGCTACAAACACATCAAGATTACCATCTAAATCGTTCATGATTTCTGGCGCAAGCGTTTCATAATAGGTTTCCGGATTAGCTGGGTTCTTAAATTGTTGTGGTGAAAAGCTATTCGGGATAGTAGTCAACAGTTCCTTCGTTTTATCAATAGCTCCAAGCATTCCTTTTTCCTTCGGGGTATGAACAATTTCAGCGCCCAACGCCTTCATAATCATTTGTTTTTCTTGACTGAAATGCTCTGGTATGCAAAACATAACCTTAATATTTTTATTTAGAACCGCTAATGCTAAACCTATTCCAGTGTTACCTGCAGTAGGCTCAATAATCATGCCACCCTCTTTTAAGTCGCCATTTTTTAATGCTTCCTCTACAAGCTTTTGGCCTAACCGATCCTTTATACTGCCACCCGGATTATAATATTCTAGCTTTGCATACAAACGAATCCCCTCTGGAAGGGGGAAGTTTGTTAACTGTAATAATGGTGTATGCCCAATAAGTTCTTTTACTGAATTATAAATAGTCATGGTAATCGTCTCTTATTGTTCAAAAACTTGATGCCACTCATCGCGTTTATCTAACATATCTCGCGCGATTGTTTTTGCACCGTCCAAACTGTGATTTGCTGCCCATCCACATTGGACTTCATTACATGCAGGTACCGAGTCGGCATTTAATACATCGTGTAACGTTTTTTCAAGCGTATCCAGTACTTCCTCATAGTTGTCATTATTTAAGATGGCCAAATAAAATCCTGTTTGACAGCCCATTGGGCCTATGTCTAGTACATTATCCATATGATTACGTATATTTTCAGCCATTAAATGCTCAATAGAGTGTAATCCAGGCATATCCATGTGTTCTTTGTTTGGTTGTTTAAAGCGAATATCATATTTATATACATCATCACCATTGGAACCTGTTGTAACACCTACTAATCGAACATATGGTGCTTTCACTTTTGTGTGATCTAGATTAAAGCTCTCTACATTCATTTTCTTAGTCATCGTTCAGTCACTCCTCTTATTTTTTCTCGGCTATCGCTAGCCAAACAAATTCATTCATTTTCTCAAACGTTACGTGAAATTGATTTTTCTCAAAAAGATCTCGTAAGGTACTGATTGTTGGGTAGTATTCACGATTTAAATCTTCTATTAAATTTGTATATCCTTTTTTATCTGCATCTTTAATTATATCTTCCTTTGCAGTGGATGATTCAAACATGGTATCTGCAAAAACGACCTTCCCAGTTTTGGTAAGCAAATTGGCGAATTCGGCAATTGCTATGTCTTTTTCTGCATCAGTTAAATGATGAAATGCATAAGAACTTACAATTGTATCAACTGAATCGTCAAAACTTGGGTATGTTAAAAAGTCTCCTTCATAAAGGGATAGTTCTGGAAGCTTTTCTGCTGCGATTTTTCGCATAGCTTCTGACGGCTCTATCCCAATGACCTTATGACCATTCCCTATTAGTTTCTGGGTTAAATTACCAGTACCTACCCCAAACTCTAATACATTGCCTGATGCATATTTTGAAACTTCATTTAGTATTAGATCATAATGTAGAAATACTGCCGCATACTGAGGATCTTTCCCGGTTACGCTATCATCATAAGAGTCTGCCCACTCTTCAAATAAACCAATAAATTCTCGCCCCATTTATTTCAACTCCACTTTTTATATTAAACCATAGTAATTCACTATGAATAGTATGAATTTCTATGTTTAAGAATATCATATGTTTAGTTTTGTTTCAAAGTTAGGGTTTTTTATGTACAAACAAAAAAAGAGTACTACAAATTTTATTGTAGCACTCTTCATTTAGCTGTATTTAATTTTTATCTTGTGGAAAAACGCGCTCAATCATATTTCCCATTTGATCAAATAATCCTTCGATCGGTTCACCATTCTCAGCTTGATCGGCATATTTCGATACTAAATCACCAAAGTCTGGATTCGTGGAAACATAAACATTATCGATATCTTTATCCACTGATTTTACAATATCAGATACCTTTTGTTTTACTTCATCGGTAAGTTTATCACCATTTCCTTCAGCATTACCGGTATTGCCATTACCATCTTTATTACCAGTATTGTTAGCTGTATTTTTGTTACCATTATTATTTGTATCAAGTTCCGCTGCTACATATGCATTATTTTCAGTAGTAACAACGTTTGCACTTTCAATTTCTTTAACTTGACTGGAAATTTTTTCTGCAGCCTCTTCAGACATATCATATTTATTTCCGTTATTATTACCACTATTTTCATTATCGCCCGCGTTCATGTCGAAATCCTGACGATTTTCCCGGTCATTGGTAGTATTTCCAGCACCAGCATCGCCAGCGTTAAATCTTGTTTGTTCAACATTGTTATCATTATTTGGTTCCGTGTCATTGTTTCCATCTTGACATCCTACAAGCGCTGCAGTAGCCATCAGTGCAACTCCTATTGTTTTTATCTTCATTGGTTTAATTACCTCCTAACATATTTGCGTTTAGTATGTAACAATAAATAAATTTTATTCTTATTGTCTGGAGGTCCTTTTTATGGAAAATACACCAATTATGTTTTCGAAAATATATTTATTATAGGGCAAACTACATGTAATCCTTTAAATTTGAGGAGGGGAAGTCAGTGGATATACCGGATTACGACAAAGCACTTTATTACACACTATGGGGACAATGGGATGATTTACTTGTGTTGATGGTCCGAACAAACGATGATTTATTGTCTAAGCGGATCCAACTTTTTTTACACTCCTACTATTATTCACCTGATCAAGATAATGTTGTAAAAAGCCATGATCAATTGCTTTATTATATTGACCATGCAATGAAATACACACCAACAGAAATAATGGAAGTATAAAAAAACTGGTTGAATTTGTTTAACAAATTCAACCAGTTTTTTCTTGATGCTTATCCTGTTTCTTCGGATGTTTCTTTGAGTGTTTTTCTTTTAGCTTTGTATCTTTCTTTTCTTTTTTTTCCTGCTTTATTACTTTCTTTGCTTCCTTTTCTTCGTGCTTTACTTTTTTCTTCACCTGTTTTGTTTCTTTTTTATCATGACTTTTTTGCTTATGTTGTTTTTCTTGCTCTTTCTTTTTTTCAATTCCATTATTATCGTTTTTCTTAGTCTTATCGAACTGATTGTGCTTGTTCTTTCCATTTGAATGAATCTCACCATTCTTTTTCTTTAATTCACTTGGGGGTTGATCTATCTTTTTCTTTTCTGGTTTTGGCATTACTGTCGGATGATTGGTTTCTTGATCAACAGAAATCGTTTCTTCTTCTCCGGATTCTTGATGATTTGAACTAGATTTGGTATAAAATGAATGAATAAGTGCTTTTTCATCATCGTTAACGCGGGGCTGAAGAATCATTTTCTCTGGATTCGAATCCATATCATGCATTGTATCTGCCACTATTTTATTCATTGAGATATTCTCTTTTAAAGCACGTTTCCGAA
This sequence comes from Virgibacillus carmonensis, assembly GCF_057836705.1. Taxonomy (NCBI): domain Bacteria; kingdom Bacillati; phylum Bacillota; class Bacilli; order Caryophanales; family Bacillaceae; genus Virgibacillus; species Virgibacillus carmonensis. The sequence continues at coordinate 51,148 of NZ_JBYQFJ010000009.1, forward strand.
CTTCTTTTGGAACCTGAAAAGTCGCCATATCCCACGACGTATTATGAGTTGAAAAATAATTATCAACTGTGTCGAGAACCGATATAGCTTGATCATTTACATAACTTACACCTACCAACACATTTTTACCATTCTTTGTTAAGCCAAGTGCATCACTTTTGTTCATGATGATTTCAATAACCTGCTCTATATTTTTATCTTCGTAATTGGGTAATTGCTTTATCAATTTCCGAGCATCGTCGTTTAACGGAGAGATATAAACTACATGTAGATCACCATCTATCTCAATTTCTAAACTAGGATTAATGTCTAAATTAACATATGCATATGTTTTGTTTTGCCCACTTAAAAGATAAAATGGCATAATAAATAAGAGCATCATACTAGCAATCGCTATATACTTCACGGGCATACTTCGACCTTTACTTGATTGAAAAAACAACAAACCACCTTTTTTTGAAGTTAAAACCTCATATGAAACTTCAGCACCGATATCCGCTTTTTTCACAGGTCTAACCTTGTGAAAACTACCATCCCTTGTCATGACAATGGTAAATTTACGATGCTTTTCCATCACTATCCCTTTACTCACTGAGCCACCCCTTTAAGATAATCCCTGAGATACAGATAATCTTCACTTAACACAATAAATATCGCTAAAATATATTTTCTGTTTCGTTCCAACGTTTTTTTGCTAACGTCCACTCTTTTTACTAAATCCTTAATAGGAAGCTTTTTCTTATACTGTACGTACTCTCTTAATGCTACATCATTATATAAGATTTTTGCAGTGCGAATGGCTGATTCACGTGCATCCCTATGTTTAGGCGAGGCCTCTGTTAGTTCTGCTAAGGTCAATTTATATCCCCATAGCTTGTCTTTAAAATCTAAAATTTCCTCTCTACGATACCAAGCCTCTTGTTCCTCCTGGTATAATTCTTTCACAGCAACAATTTCTGCTGGATTCTCCATCTTTACCTCGTCATAGCTTTCGTCTAATGAAGCGGTAGCTGGTGTTTTTTGAACAAATCGAATGTAATCAATTACTTTACGCTTCACGACAAGCTTGGCAAATGACAGAAAGGAACTACCTTTTTCAGCTGAATAGGTTTGAATTGCTTCATTAAAGGCGAAAAGCCCGACACTAAATTCATCATCCCGCTTAGGATCAATGTAACGTTTACAAACTTCTGAAACACATTTTGCGATATAAGGCTGATACATCTTTAAAAGATCGTTTTGTACTTCTTTATCCCCTTGTTTGGCTGAGGTAATCATTTCTTCAAGGGGGCTTTCTTTTAAGGACTGGTTACTAATCAACCTAGAGCACCTCCAGCCGTTATAAAGTTCGTTATTTTCTTATTTTTTTTGGGTGTAGCCTCTATATATTTAAAGTTTACTTTTATAGTCATATTTACTAATTTATACGTCATGATGAAAACCACCATCTTTTATATTTTTAGGTATTATTTTCTATTTCAATATGACTAATTTTAACCCATCATCATTCCAGTTACTATCACAGACTATTTACAGTTCTATTAAAAATTAGTTACCATTACATGTTTTGCGCAAATAAAAAAGCGTTCATATCGACATTCTCGACATAAACGCATGAATTTCTATTACAGACTAGCTAAAGACTCTTCTTTTGTGTCAAAACTTATTTCCGCTTCTAAATAATCAGCTTTTAAATCTACATATACATCTTTTTCTGACCATTCAACAGAAGTAATATGCTCTGGCTTTATTAAATAAAACCTTTCTGCAGGCACTTTCACATACTTCACAACAAGATAATCAATTTTCCAATTGTCATCATCGAAAATTAAATCTGATATTTCTCCCATTTTCCCATCGTGACCATGTACCTTTATCCCGATTGTTTCTGATTCATTTAATAATACATATTTCGTATTCTCATTCATATCCATTTCATTTCGTTTTGCGGTATTATCATCATTTTGAACGGGGACCTCTGGAACAAACGGTCTATCAACTGCACCCCAAAGGTTTTGTCCTCTCCAGTAGCGATTCCAACCGTAATATTCTGTTAGACTTTCTTCATTTGCTGTTGAAAGTTCTGTATCAGCAGGTATTGTAGGACTATTTTTAACCTTTTCTTTCGTGTGATTAACTTCTAAGAGCTCTTTATCCCTATCCACTCCTGTGAAAGAGGTTGGTGATAAGTAAACATTTCTTGCTGGCAACCATTTATGTGTATCCACCTGTGCATATCGAATTGCCCAGCTATGATCATCAAAATAAATATCTTTTACTTTACCCATTTCACCATCTGTTGCATGAATATTGTATGACTTTAATGTTGATGTTAAATAAAGCATTCAGAAACCTCCTTTAACTCTTATGAAGATAAGATACCCGCATTTTAGTCTTATCAAACTAAGTAAAGGTAAGCACCTGGAAAAAAGAGATATTATTTTATCGATGAGAGGAATAAAAGTAAGGAATAGGAATGTAAAGTCCCACCTTACCATTCTCCTCACTATCCAGGGTAGCAAAAACCACACCAATAACCTTTCCATTCTTGTTAATAACTGGACTTCCACTGTTCCCATGGTAAACTGGGGCGTCTATCATGACTACTGGTTTATTCCAGTCAGGTAATAAGGTTTCTTCTATAATTGTGCCCTTATTAGCAATTCCCTGAAATCGTAGTGGGTTCCCGATAAAGTAAATAGGATCACCTTTTTTGACAACTGGATCTTCTGCTAAATCCAGAGATGGGAAGTTTCTCCCTTCTGCTTCCAAAACAGCTAAGTCAACGGATGGATATGTCGCTATAACCTCTGCATTCTGAAGCCCTTCATCCGGAAATGCTACAGTCACATTTTCCTCTCCTTCAATCACATGATGATTTGTTATAATTGTTCCATCTCCACTGATCGAGAACCCTGTGCCTCTAGAATCCTCTGTTTCTATAACTACAACAGCTTTTTTATATGTGCGAATGTCATCTTGTAATGAAAGCTTTGAAGATGTAATCAAAAATTCAATTGCTGGTACAGATACTACTTTCGGAAAAAATGCAAAAACGTTTAGCAACATCATAATGACAATTAGCCAAAACGCCCATTTGGGAAAAGGACGTTTTGGCTCCTTGCGTACACTATTTTCATGTGCCCGCTTTATTGCCTCTTTTCGTTCGGCTTCGACTAATTCGACAAGTTCTTCTTCATCGATTTCTTCATATAAATCTTCATCAATTACATCGTGATCCTTCTTGCTATTCTTATCCATAAGTCACCCCAATTAAGAAAAGCGTAAGCGCCTGGTTACGGCGTACAAATAGATAGGACTTTGAGACGTAAGCGCCTAATCTTAAACCGCTTTTTTCGTATTACCCTGCTGCATCTGATACATTTGATAATACATTCCTTTCACATGTATCAGTTGCTCATGATTTCCTTGCTCCTTTATCATACCATGGTCAAGCACAAAAATTGTGTCCGCTTGTTGAATGGTTGATAAACGGTGGGCTATTACTAGTGTCGTGCGCCCCTCTTTTAGAACTGCAAGTGCACGTTGGATAACTGCTTCGGTTTCCGTATCAACATTTGCGGTGGCTTCATCCAATATGAGAATAGCAGGATCGAAGGCTAATGCTCGTGCAAAAGACACTAACTGTCTTTCCCCTAATGAAAATGTACTTCCGCCTTCTGTAACAGGATCTTCATATTTTTTAGGTAGTTTTTCAATAAATCGATTTGCGCCTACCGCTTTTAATGCTGCGATGGCCTGATCGTTTGTGATGGTTGGATCACCCATTGTCACATTTGAAAGGATTGTACCCGAAAAAAGAAACGGATCCTGAAGGACGATGCCCATGTGGCTTCGAACCTGTTGGCGTGACCACTCTTTTGTAGGGTTTCCATCAATCGTAATGGTTCCGTGCTGTGGGTCATAAAAACGGAATAACAAATTCATAATGGAACTTTTCCCCGAGCCCGTATGCCCTACAAATGCTGCTGTTTGACCAGACTCGACCTGGAAGGAAATATTGTTTAACACAAAATCTTTGTCGTTATAAGCAAATGATACATGGTTAAATTCTACTTTTCCACGATACTTATCTACATGATCTGTTACGACCTGTTCTCCGTCTTGATCCATAAGCTCAAATACTCGGTTACCTGCTACCCGTGCTTGCTCTATAAGTGGTAACTGGTGAACGATGTCTGTTACTGGTTCAAATAAGCGGTTTAGGTAATCAACAAAGGCATATAACAGACCGATTGATATCACAGCCGTAGCATCAAACGAGATAAACCCAAAGTACCATATAAATCCAACAAACGCTAGATTTCGAATAACTGTTACTAAATTATAAGAAGTCAGAGCACTAAGTTTCACTAACTTACGTTCAAACGTGTAATGACGATCATTTAGTACTTCAAAATCTTTCTTGGTTCTTTTTTCATGGAGAAATGCTTGAATTATCGGCATTCCTTGGATTGCTTCATTAATACTTCCATTTATATCACTTATTGTAGTTCTAATTACGGTATTATATTTTGTACCGAAATATTTATAGGCTTTCATCCAAACCAGGATCAGTGGAATGATTAACAAACACATGGCAGCCAATTTTGCGTCTAATATAAAGAGAGCGATGAAGATTCCTGCCATATAAATAACACTTGTTATTACAATGGATAAAACCCGTTCATACAAGTCTCTGATTGCTTCTGTATCGTTCGTAATTCTTGCCACAACTTTCCCTGCGGGTTGATCGACGTAATAGTTAATGGGAATTCGCTGTGTATGCTGAAAAATATCATTTCGCATTCTTTTGACAATTTGATTGGACGCTTTTTGTAATAGAAACGTCTTAAAAAATTGGAAAAAGGCAGCAATTACTAATAAAAACATATATAGACCTAATAAAAATAAAATTGGACCTTTTTCAGGTTGGAAAAACGGATATATTTCAGAAAAAGAAAGCTGTTCCCCTGTAAAGGATTGATCCCCCTCATTAGTGTTAACGACAATTTCATCACCTGCAATACTTCGCTTACCACTTAACGGAACGTCCGTGTTCACAAGATAATAATCTTGTTCCACCTGAAAGATGGTTACAAGGTCTTGTGGTTGGTCCTGATCCGTTAGTCGATCTGAACGTTTGTAATAAATTCCATCATGCTCGACCGTGTAGTCATCATTGTTATTTTCGACCTGTTGCCAGTTTCCCTCGATTCCTAATATATGTTCATCAATAATTCGTTTTGCTATTAAAGGTCCTGCTAACTCAAGAGCTACAGCAATTACTAAGCAAATTAGTCCGATAATGATACTTTTTTTATAATGTAACGCATAGTTAAATAACCGTTTTTCAGTTGATGCCTTTTTCATTAGGAACTATACCTCCTCATTTTCCAGCTGCTGTTGATTGTATTGTTCTTTATACCAACCACTACTTGCAACTAGTTCATTATGTGTTCCTTGCTCAATTATTTTTCCGTCTTCTAAAACAATAATGTGATCTGCGTGAGTTACTGCAGATAGACGATGGGCAGCAATAAATGTTGTTTTATTCTGACGTTCCTTACGTAAGTGCTCAATAATTTTGGATTCAGTTTTCCCATCTACTGCTGATAATGAATCATCCAATATTAAAATTTCTGGATCTTTGATAAATGCACGTGCTAATGCTACACGTTGCTTTTGTCCACCTGATAACGTGACACCACTTTCGCCTACCTGTGTATCCAAACCTTGTGGTAATTGTTTCATATCGGTTAAAAAATAAGCGAGATCCATCACACGATAAATTTCCTGATCTGTTGCATCCGCTTTACCAAATTGAATATTTTCACGAATGCTTTTTGAAAACATCATTTGATCTTGTGGTACATAACCAATCCATGATCTGATGTGTTCTAAATTAATATCAGTTAAATCTACCCCGGAAATTTTTATTTTCCCTTGTACTCCAGGATATTGGCGTAATAATAATTTAAATAATGTTGTTTTTCCTGCACCGGTTTTCCCAACAATTCCAATGGTTTGGCCTTGTTTAACGTTCAAGTAAATATCGTCTAGTCGTTTTACTTCCGTTGCTGGATAAGTAAACGATATATGATCATATTCAATCGATTCTAACTGATTCACGTATTTTGGTGACGTAGGATTTTTAACGTCTGCTCCATAATCAAGTGTTTCATTCACACGATCTAGTGAGGCGTTACCACGCTGCATAATATTAATCAATTCTCCAACTGCGAACATCGGCCAGATTAACATTCCTAAATAGACATTAAATGTGACAAGGTCGCCTAACGTAATCCTGTTTTCAAACACAAGTAACGCCCCATACCCAAGACCAGTGGTATAAGACAACCCAACAAGAATCTTCATCGTAGGTTCAAATAACGCATCAATTTTAGCAACTTCGATGTTTTTTTGGTATACATCATTTGTCATTTTCGCGAAACGTTTTTCGTCCTGCCTCTCCTGAACAAACGCACGAATAACACGTACTCCACGAATAGATTCCAGAACCTCATTATTCATGTCACCAAATGCGGTCTGTGCTTCCATAAAACGCTTATGAATGGTACCCCCATACTTGTTCATAACAACTGCCATAATCGGTAATGGTATTAAAGCGGCTAAAGTCAAAGGCCAACTTATCGTAAATCCCATAACAGCAATAATCATAATCATAAATATACTCGAGTCAACCAATGTTAAAACCCCAAAGCCTGCTGTTAGCTGGATAGACCTTAGATCGTTGGTACTCCTGGCCATTAAATCACCTGTTCTGAACTTGCCAAAAAATGTTGGCGTCATGGTTAAAAAGTGGTCCATTAGCCGACTTCTGGACAAACGTTCTAATTTTGCGGCTCCACTGAATAATGTATAATCCCATAAAAATGATATCGCATAATGCACAACGATTAATACAAGATAACCAGCAATAAGCGTTACTAAAAGTTTCATTGTTAATGTTTCAAACTGAATTTTATCAATTGCAAAACCCACCAATTTAGGGGGAATTAATCCAATTGCACTCGCAATAATTAAAGCAACAATTGCAAACACGTAACTTTTCCAATACCGTTTAAAAAACCAATCTAATTTTTTAAAAACCTGAAACATGTATTACTCACCTTCTTTTTCTTTTTTCATGTGTACCAATTTCTTTCTCATCAAATCTTCCACTTTTGACCTTTTTAAAAACTAAAAAAAACATACGTCTATGACGCATGTTTTCATAAAAGTATGGGAAATCAGGAAATCACCCATAAAAATATAAAAAGGCCACAGTGAGTGTGACCTTCTAGAGACAATAAAAAACAATATGTATTACTATGCTTTTCCGCCCAGAAGGTCACTAATTTGTATGAAGTTTACTTGATTACGTTGAATGATATTTTCCATCTTAATGACCTCCTTTCGATTTGATTCTCAATAATTATAGTATTTTGAAAAATAATAGTCAATACATTTTTTATTTATTTTTAAATTTTCTTTAAAATAATTAAGATTATGCCGAAAGTAATACTATACATACTTGAAATACAGATAAAGTATGTCTTGTAATAGAGGGGGAACAATCTTGTTTAGTAAAAAGAACAGCCGTAAAAATTTGCAGCAACAATTAGATCACGCGAATGCGCAAATCGTGAAAGTTAACCAAGAAAAAGAAAAAATTTATAAAGAAAATAGAGCATTTCTTTCTACGTTTGAAAAAGACTTATTACATACTATTGATCAACATGAACATGTAAATTCACAGCATCACGATTTAGAGGATTTAGTCATTCAAATTAAACAACGATTTGAAGAAATTCAAGTCCTTGGACAAGCTTCAAGTGAGCATTCTATTCACTTAGTCGAAAAGGGAAACGGACTTGTTCATTCTTCAGATTCATTAGCTAAGCAATCAGAAGATTATCAGCAAATAATGACAAAAAATAAGCATCTTATGGATAGTCTAGAAACACAAATGACGAAAACTGCAGGTAGTATGAAAGAACTTGGAGAACATTCCAATACAATTAAAGAAATAGTTCAGGTTATTAGTGAGATAGCCAACCAAACGAATTTATTAGCATTAAATGCTTCCATTGAAGCAGCACGCGCTGGTGAACATGGAAAAGGCTTCGCAGTGGTAGCGGCTGAAGTACGAAAGCTTGCTGAAAATACGGCTGAAAGCACACATCATATCGATGAAGTAACTACTACGATCCAACATAAAATACAGGAAGCCGAACAAGATACGTATGAAAATCAAAAGACCTTACAAGCATCTACTGAAATAAATAATAAAACAGTTGATATGCTAAAAGAAATGGCTTCCATCGTTCAGACTGTAAAATCGAATACACAGGATGTATTAACAAATATGAATAGTCAAAATCAATTAACGGTTGAAATGGTAAGCTACATTGATGAAACCAATGACTCGTTTGATACAATTAAACAAGCTATTATGCAGCATATCGAGGATGCGACAATAGTAGATAAACAATTAGCAACAGGTGTGGAAGGAATTCAAGGACTCTCCCCTGTTAGAAAATCATAATTGTCTAACCTTAAAAAAGAGAATTGCCAAGTTGGCAATTCTCTTTTGATGTTTATTCTTTTGTTCTCTAATCTTTAAAATTAATACACTTGAGATTCTATTGTGTCTTTTTCACTTAACCCAAGCTTGACCATCAATTCTACTTTGTTATATGGTACTTCCGTTTGCTTTGAAATTTTCTCGATTGAGACATGTGGATGTTTGATGACATAACTCTGTACTCGATTACTTTCCATTAAGCAAGTATTGCACATGGTGAACGGGCTAGATTCCATTGGCTTTTTACATAATCGACAATTACGGACTATTTCTCCCATATACTCACCCCTTATGCGTGATTATTACATATTATACAACGTTTGATAAAATGCAACAATATAATGTATACACTATGTTGAAAAACAGTGCTTTTGACACTGGTGGTCTACTACTATTTATCTATCTGTTACCATTAGCTCATCTGTTCACCTTTACATCAAACAATGGTATAATGCATGATGTGAAGTTTTAGTGAACGAATGGAAGTGGAACTATGCAACAAAAGAGTAACTACAAGAAAATAGAACCCGCGTCAGGTGCTATTATTATGGCAATTGGAATTTTTTTAATTGGTACAGTAAATGCTTTTCCCGTATTGGATATAAAGTTAGGGAAATATCTAGCCATCCTGGTTATGATCGCGTGGGTTGTTATTTATAAATCATTATCAATTCAATTTTTCCAAAAGGATTTCTTGATTCCATTTATTAAACATCCCGTAAAATCTTTTACAATTGGAACCTGGATTGCTGGGGTCTCCGTTTTATGTAACGTGTTTATCAAGTATTTTCCTGATATTATCCTTATTACACAAGCAATGGCAATATTAAACACATTTTTATGGTTGTTTTTCATAGTGACCTGCTTTTATAATTTTCGCAAGCTTTTTTTTGAAAATCAACAATACCAAGTCCATGGTGTCATACTGTTATCAACAGTCGGTACACAATCTATTATCTTACTTTTGAATAACGTATTTTTTCAATTTCCAACGTATTTTTCAGAAGCCATTATCATTCTTGGCTTTATGTTCTATTTAGCAGGAATTGTTCTTATAAGTAAACGATATATGCAACAAAAAAATTGGTCTCTAGCAAACGATTGGTCTAATACAAATTGCATTATTCATGGTGCATTATCGATTACAGGCTTAGCAATTGTTACAACCAATACCTTTACCCCGGCATTTATTGCTGTTTTTTGGGTAGTCGTATTTATGCTGCTCGTTGTCATTGAAGCAATAGAAGTAATGCGTGCGATCATTCGGATTCAGAATTATGGGTGGAATAAAGGTTTATTCGAATACAATGTTAGTCAATGGTCAAGAAATTTTACCTTTGGCATGTTTTATACATTTTCTTTAGTCATGCAATTTAACCCCTTCTATCCGATACCGGATATCCTTTTTAATTTCCAGACCAGTTTCATGGCTTTTTGGGCATGGATTGTCTTAAGTGCATTGATCATTCAAATTGGTATCTTTGTTAAATCGCATATCGAAACGTATAACCACACAAAGAACAAAAAGCTTTCTCATTATAATGCTAGTTAGCCTTTCTAAATTAAGCACTACAGAAGAATTTCTGTAGTGTTTTTGTTTTGTAATAAATTTGGTTGTTTCTCGCATACTAACTCTACAAGCTTTTTTCAGGAGGTTTCTATGCGAAAAAGTCGACATAAAAATAAAATCAGATCCTCCATTTTTCCGATTAAAGTGGATGAACTAAAAGGTTTATTAGAGAGTAAGTTTGAGAATAATCCTGACTTGATCTTCTCAACCTATCAACATCAACAAAAAAATATTGCTATATTTTTTATTGCCTACCAGGTGCATTCTGATAAATTGGAAGAGTTTTTATTACAACCTTTATTAAATAAAAACGAGGAATGGACAAATAAATCATTATTAAACGAAATCCCTTTAAGCACTGGTTCCACTAAAGATAACCTGGAAGATATACTTGAAAAGCTATTAATAGGAGAAGTCTTTGTATATGCTGAAGGTGAGAAAGAAACCGTATCCTTTTTACTTTTAAAAAAGGAAAAACGACAATTGGCAAGAGCTGAAACTGAATCACTTGTTTTAGGTCCGAAAGTAGCTTTCACAGAATCGTTGGTAACCAATTTAAATCTTATCAGGTGGAGAATAAGATCTACTGATTTGGTATTGGAAGAGATTAAAGTTGGAAAATTAGCCCCTCGAGAAGTTCGGTTGGTCTATATGAAATCAATCACCAATGAATCTGATGTGAATACGATGCGACAACGTATACAAGATCTGGATACTGATACTATTGAAGATAATACTGTATTAATGCAGTATATTGAGGATTCACAAATTACCATTTTCCCACAATTCTATTCAACTGAATTACCTGATCGTTTTTGTTACACAGTAACAAGTGGAAAAGTGGGCGTATTGATGGAAGGTAGTCCTAATGGGTTCATTGGACCAACGACTTTATTTAGTTTTTTTGAATCAACAGAAGACATATATATGCGCTGGAATGCTGGTTCTTTCTTCCGTGTTTTGCGTTTTGTCGCCATGGTTATGTCCGTGTTACTTACACCATTATATGTAGCTGCTGTTACCTATCATTATGAATTAATTCCAACGCCTGAATTAATTACACTCGGTCAATCACGAGCAGCAGTTCCTTTTCCTCCATTACTCGAAGCCTTAATTTTGGAGTTCATGATTGAATTACTTCGGGAGGCAGGGGCAAGACTTCCTACAAAAGTGGGACAAACAATGGGTATTGTTGGTGGTATTGTTATTGGTCAAGCAGCAGTTGAAGCCGGTCTAACGAGTAGCATCTTAATTATCGTAATTGGAATTAGTGCACTCGCATCCTTTACCTCCCCTAGTTATTTAATGGGCACTACTGTCAGGGTGATACGATTTCCCATGATTATATTAGCGGGCCTTTTTGGAATTATTGGCATCATGATAGGTATTTGCTTTTTAATCATTCATTTATTACGCATCACATCCCTTGGCAGACCATATTTAACACCGTTATACCCATTTAAATGGAAGGATTTTAATAAAGTACTGTTTCGTTTACCACTGAATTTTCAATCTCATCGTGCATCTTTATTACGAACAAAAGATGCTATTCGATATAAGGAAAAGGTTTCAACAAAGAAGAAAGACATTGATGAATAGGCTGGTGAAATAATGGATGTTAATGTGAAAATGAAGGGAAATTTGCAGATACGTGCGTTTTATCTCTTTTTCATCATAACCTCTATTCAAACTGGGGCTGGAATAATGGGGGCGCCAAAGTATATATTTCTTGAAGCCAATCGTGATTCCTGGTTAGCTATTTTGATTGCATTTATTTACATACTTTTCGTCGTTTTAGCCATGTATGTTATTTTGAATCAATATGAAAATGCGGATATTATTGGGATTCAAGTCGATATATTTGGCGTTTGGATTGGAAAACTTCTGGGAAGTATATTTATCATTCATTTAGCAGCAAGTCTGTTCTCTGTTTTAATCACCTACATCGAGGTCATTCAGATTTTTATTTTTCCAACTTTTCCTACTTATGCACTGTCAGTTATTTTTCTATGCTTAATCATATACAGTGTACTTGGAGGTATTAGAGTAATCGTAGGGATTGTTTTCATTTTCTTTATTTTAATTCAATTTTTAATGGTCCTATTAATTGTCCCTGCTTTGCGGATAGATATCACGCATTTTTTACCTATGTTTCAATCATCCTTTGTGGAATTACTGCAGGGGGCTAAAGCTACCTCCTATAGTTTTCTTGGATTTGAAATACTATTATTGTTATATCCCTTCATACAAAATAAAAAAAACATGAAACTCCCCATCTTTTTTGGTATAACTTGGACAGTGTTCACGCTATTCCTCGTAACAGTTATTGCAATAGGTTATTACAGCCCTCAGCAATTGGAAACATTAGATTGGTCTGTGCTAGGTATGTTTAAAATTGTTTCCTTTTCCTTTATGGAACGTTTTGACTATATCGTTGTAGCAAGCTGGCTGATGGTTATTCTGCCAAACATGATCCTACTAATGTGGGGAATTACTTATGGAGTAAAGCGATTGTACAAAGTTTCACAAAAAAAGTCACTTTATATTACTTCTGGTTTATTATTAGTTATTAGTATCTTAATGGAAGACAGTCAGACCATTACCAAATTCATTTCTACTGTGGGTCAAGTTGGCTTTTGGATTGTATATGTCTATCCATTTGCATTGTTACCGCTAGTCTTATTAAAAAAGAAATGGCGTAAAAATAAGGGTGAGGTATAGTGATCAATAAAAAAATGCTGATTCCACTATTAATTTCTATTACAATGCTAAACGCATGTCTACCGTCAAAGGAAATTGAGAGTCTTGGAATTATTAATACAAGAGGAGTAGATATTCTCGAAGATGGAGACTTAGAAACAACTATTGTATTCTTTCAATTCGATTCCCAAACACAAAACATAACTCAAATTGTAACTGGCTATGGAGAAACAGTAAAAGGAGCAAGAGCAAATGCTAATTTTAAAACCAACTTCGAACTAACTCCAGGTCAAATACGATTGGAAATGTATGGGATGAAGGCTGCTGAGAATGGCATATTACCTTACCTGGATACGTTGGTTCGTGATGCTAAAGTTGCTGACACCATGTATCTTGCCGTCAGCAAAAAAAGTGCCAAAGATATTATAACCATGGGTCAAGAGGATGCGTCCATCAATGTTGGGCATTACTTGTATCGTTTAATTGAACAAACTGAAAATGATGATGTCATCCCACGAATGACCCTGCAGGATTTCATACATGTCTATTATGACGTGGGCAAAGACCCTATATTGCCCATGATAAAAATTCAAAAAGGAAAACCTTTTTTATATGCTGTGGCAGTTTTCAAAGGCGATAAACTTGTTGGCAAGATACCTACAAATAATGCATTTTTACTTAATATGTTGGAGAAAACAGTTAAAACAACCATGTTAGAATTGGAACTCCCACTTAAACCATTCAAAAAACACCTAGCAAAGCCGGGCGATAAAAAAAGTGATGAAAAGAAATTAAGTGCCTTACTGAGTGTCTTGAACGGGAAAGGAAAAACCGAGCTAACTGATATGGAAAATCTAACATTTGAAACACATGTAGAAATAGAGTTTCGTTTACTTGAGCTAACAAAGGAGATCAAGCTGCAAAATCCAAAGGTTGAGGCATTATTAGAAAAAGAGATTGAAAAAAACATGGAGCAGCAATATGAAGAACTTTTAGCTCAAATGCAAGAGCTTAATGCTGATCCCTTTGGATATGGTGCCATTTATCGAAGTAACAAAAAAAGTGGAGAATTAACAGATAAAGACTGGAGAAATAAATTCCCCAATATAAAGGTGAAATTTCGTGTAGACGCCAAAATTAACCGCCACGGTATTACTCAATAGTAACGCGCCCGTATAAGAAGACCGGGCGTGTTTACTTATAATAATTTCATATCGTTCGGATGAGATCCTATTCGAAAGTCCACGTTCATCTGATTCATTTGTTCCATGTCTTCCATTGAAATTTTAAAATCAAATACATCTGCGTTTTCCTTTTGCCGTGCAACATTTGTGGATTTCGGAATTACCACAAAATCATTTTCCAAATGCCACCTTATGATTAATTGCGCTACTGACTTCTGGTATTTGCCTGCCAATTTCCCTAAAACTGGATCATCCAAGTACATCGCTCTTCCAAGGGGTGACCATGATTCAACAGCAATACCATGCTCACGACAATACTCAACCGTACTTTTTTGCAGTAATCTAGGATGTAATTCTATTTGGTCAACTACAGGTGTTTCGCTAGCTGTTTTTGACAACTCCTCCAAATGATGATCAAGGAAATTACTTACACCTATTGCTCTAACGCCATTAGTCCTGTTAATCTCTTCCAAGGCCTTCCATGTTTCAGGGAAAACTTTTGGAATTGGCCAGTGAATTAAAAACAGATCCAAATAATCAAAACCTAACTTTTCCATACTACGGTCAAAAGCCCTCAAGGTATTATGGTAACCTTGATCATCATTCCATACCTTACTTGTTACAAAAATTTCTTCCCGTGGAATGCCAAAATTACGTACAGCTTTACCTACTCCTTCTTCATTTCCGTAAAAGCTTGCTGTATCAATATGGCGGTAACCTAAATCCAAAGCATTTGATACTGTATCATATACTTGATCTACTGGAACCTTGTATACACCAAGACCTAACCTTGGGATAGAAATACCATTCGACAGTTTTTTAAAATTAGAACTATCCACTTTGCATCTCACCTTTCTTATAACATACATTACCTATTACCCTTACTTTAACAAAGAAAAACTGACCATCTGCTGACAGTCAGTTCTTTGTATGATTAACCGTGGTATTCTGCACTTTCATTAATATCGTTTGATACAAGTCCAGACAATACATGTACCCGAAGTATGAAGCCAATTAGTTTATCTTCATTGTTAACAACTGCTAACGGAAATTTAGATTCTAATGTTTTTGGAATTAGTTCACTTACATACTCATCCTGCTGAACAATGGAAATGTTTGTTCGTAATACATCAACTAGTTCTTTGTTTTCCTTTATTCCTTTAATCGCATCATCAATCGTTACAATGCCTTTCACATGTCGCTTTCGATCTACAACGAAAACACTTGATATATTATTTTCCTTCATTTCTTTAACAGCTACATTTAGTCCATCTTTTGTCGAAACTAGTGCGTTTGGTTTGATCATAACATGTTCAGCTTGAAAAACCTTTGAACGATCGATATCCTTAATAAAATCCGAGATATAATCATTAGCAGGCTGTTCTATTATTTCCTCAGGAGTTCCTATCTGAACGACTTTACCATCCTTCATTACCGCAACACGATCACCTAATTTAAAAGCCTCATTTACATCGTGTGTGATGAAAATAATTGTTTTTTGCAGGCGATCTTGAATATCCAATAATTCCAATTGCATTTCTCTCCGAATAAGCGGATCGAGTGCACTGAAAGGTTCATCCATTAAAAGAATATCCGGATCATTTGCAAGCGCACGAGCTAATCCGACACGCTGCTGCATACCACCAGACAACTGATCAGGATATTTTTCCTCCCATCCCTTTAATCCAACCACTTCCAGATTTTTCCGTGCAATATTTTCACGTTCTTCTTTTTTAACCTTTTTAATTTCTAAACCGTACTCCACATTGCCTTGCACGGTTCGATGATTAAATAGACCGAAATGCTGAAAAACCATAGCAATTTTTTCTTGGCGCACTTTTTTAAGTTTTGCACCACTATACTTTGCAATATCTTCACCATCGATAAAAATGGATCCGTCTGTTGGTTTATTGAGTAAATTAAAACAACGGATTAAAGTAGATTTCCCACTACCAGACAAGCCCATGATTACGAAAATTTCACCTTGGTTGATTTCCATTGATGCATTATAAACACCAACCGTGTGCCCTGTATCAGCAAGGATTTCATCTTTACTCATCCCCTCTTTAATTTGAGGAATAACTGATTTTGGTTTAGGACCAAATATTTTTGATACATTTTCTAACTTTATTTTTGCCGTCATTCGTTAACCCTCCTATGCTTCTGGAGTTTATCCGCTACTCCACCTGTAACGCGGTCAATAATAATTGCTAAAAAGACAATACTAATACCCGCTTCAAATCCTAGTGAAATATCTATCCGGTTAATGGAAACCAGCACTTGTTCTCCTAATCCCTGGGCCCCGACCATTGATGCAATAACTACCATAGCAAGTGCCATCATTGTCGTTTGATTCACACCTGCCATAATTGTAGGTAATGCCTGAGGTAATTGGATTTTACGAAGCATTTGCCATCTAGATGATCCAAATGACTGAGCTGATTCAATTACTTCTTTATCTACCCCACGAATTGCGAGCTCTGTTAATCGAATAACAGGCGGTACTGCATATATTAAAGTAGCAAAAATGGCGGATACGTTTCCTAAACCAAAGAAGAATATTGCTGGAATTAGGTAAACGAAACTTGGCATTGTTTGCATAGCGTCTAAAATAGGTCGCATAACTGCAGAAAAACCATTGCTAAATGAATTCAATACCCCGAGTGGAATTCCTATTCCTAACGATACAATTACTGCTGTAAGCACTACAGCAATCGTAGTCATCATATCTTCCCATAATCCAAAAGTACCTATTAAAAAAATAAAAACACCGTATAGTATACCTGACACAATAGATTTAAAATACCATCCTAATAGCACAATTAATAGGATAAATAGCCACCATGGCAGCCATAATAATAATGCTTCAATTCCATTAATAATATCTGATGAAAATAAATAAATGAAATCAAATAGAGGTTTAAACGTTGTATCTAAAAATCCAACAAATTCTTCTACATAATCCCCAAGTTTTGTTGTTATATCTGGAAAAATCCCCATAGGCAGACTGTATAGCTACAGTCCTCTCACCTCGCTTTTTAGATTATAACGGCAGCCAACCATAGCGGCCAGCTGCCAATTTTTGTACGACTAGATTTATATGCCGATAGCTGTGTCCTTGCGCTTTTGTTTACTACTTCATGGATTCTTTGACTTTCTTGGCCACATCTTCAGGAACCCAACTTGTCCAAATATCTTCATGTTCGTTCATCCACCAAATTGCTGCTTCCTCAGTCGATGCCTGGTTTTCTTCCATATAACTTAATGCTTCTTCTGTTAAAGCTGAACTTGTTTCATAATTATTTAAGAAGTCTACTACCTCTGGTGCTTGTTCAGGCATATCTTTGTGAACGGCAACCACAACATCGTTTGGTGGGAATTCTGTTCCTTTTGATTCTGCCCAAACTGCTTGATCAAATTCTGGCTCTTGCAATAACGTGAGATCGTATTTGGCTGTTACAGCTGTAGGAGACCAATAATAACCTACCCATGCTTCGCCAGCCTTAATTGCATCTGTCATGGATGCAACAATTGCTGCGTCAGAACCTGGCATAAAGTTTACAAACGTATCATTTAAACCATAGGCATCCATTTTTTGAGTAATAGCCTCGGCAACTGCCCAACCACTCGGTGCATTTATCAAACGACCTTTTTCAGGTTCTGCAGGATCTGCAAACAATTCAGGATACTTTTTTAAATCCTCAACCGTTTTCAAATCAGGTGCCATTGGCTCAATTCCTCTTTCTTCGTCCCCTTCTATTACGTATGTAGGGACATATAATCCTTGTACATTATCATCAAAGTTTACTGATACCTTTTCAATTTCTCCTGCGTCAATAGCTTCGTTGTATATTTCTTTGATATTATCTGTCCATACTTCCATGTAAACATTGATATCACCTTCCGTTAATCCTTGGAAAGTTGCTGCAGTTGATCCAGGAGTTACCTCTGTTTCATATCCATAACCCTCTTCAACTATTTTTTGTGCAATGCTATTGTGGACACGAATACTATCCCATCCAGCATCAGCAAATACGATTTTATCCAATTTCCCACTAGATTCAGATCCTCCGCTACAGGCTGAAAGTACTACTAGTATGATAGTCGATAACACCATTAATAACTTTTTCATCTTCATTTCCCCTTTTTTAGTTTTTGTAATAATGGAAAGACACAGGTGATACACAACCATAAATGGTTGTGCTATACGAAATGACTTTTTACGCAAAGGATGGTTATAGGGTAGAAACTTATTGCTGAGGAAGAGCTAGGTCTACTGTGTGGAATACAGTTTTATGCGAACAACATTATTAATGATATAGGAAAACACTCCTATTAATCAAATGGCTTTAAGCGTGTTATAACCGTATAAAGCCCGTTGAGCTAGTTTCAGAGATGTTATATCTACACATTCTTCCAACATTGCCACAAATACTTTAAATAACGCTACTTTTATACATAAAAACAATTGTTTCGCAGACTTTAATCCTATTTACTATACCCGCCTTTTTAGATCATGAAACGAAAGATGTCTATTTTGTGACACACTTAATTATCGATTGATTATCCATACTAATCTTGTTATTATAAAGTAGTTCACTTGTTAAACTATTCACCAATTGAACCTTTTACACATTTGGAGGTGTTCTATAATCATGGATATATATTTACTTATTAGCCGTTATCAAACTGCAATGAATACCATTTACCGTGGTGTTAATAGTATTCTGAAGGAAAAAATTCATTCGAATATTACGACAGACCAATTTTCTACTCTGCAATATATTAGAAATAACGAAAAATGCACGAGCACAGATATCGCTAATGCATTTGGGGTTGGTAAGAGTGCCGTCACCGCACAAATTAACCGTTTATTTGATAAAGATCTCATCGAACGAAACCGGGATCAATCAGACCGCAGAAATGTTTACTTACACGTAACACCTAAAGGATTAGATCTAGTCAATTTTACTGAAAAAGAAGTTTATGCAGTAATCGGGGAACAGCTTTCCCATTTTGATAAAGAGGAAATTACAATGTTTATCCAATCTCTTGAAAAATTAGCAAACGTAATGGAAAGTGACAAGGGAGGATTAAACCAATGAAACAGATTATACGATTTCGTTGGCTAATTGCTATTTTATGGGTGACTATTGCAGTTGGTTTATTCATTTTTGCTCCAAACCTTCAAGAACTTGTAAGGGAGAAGGGACAAATTTCTGTACCTGAAGACTTTCCATCGCGAGAAGCAAGTGCACTAATTGAGCAGATGTCTACTGATAATGGCAAGGATACAGCAAGTGCTGTTCTTGTTTTTCATGATGATAACGGAATTGATGAAACTGAAAAACAAGAAGTCTCAAATGCTATTGGTCAATTAAAAGAAAATAAAGGGAAGCTGGGCCTCTCTAACATTCTGGCTTTTTCAGAGGATCCTGCAATTGCAGAGCAGACCATATCACAGGATGGTACAACTATTCTGGTACCATTTGATCTCTCATTAGCAAAACAGGAAATCGGAGAATCCCGCGATAAAGTTTATGGTACTGTTGACAATATCGATGTAGAACACTACTTAACTGGTGAAGAATACATTCAACTTGATATAACGAAAAACTCGGAGGAAGGTTTAAAACGAACTGAATTCATCACAGTTGGATTAATTTTAATCATCCTGTTTATCGTTTTCAAATCTCTAGTTGCACCATTTATCCCATTACTAACAGTAGGTATTAGTTACCTTGCAGCACAAGGAGTAGTCTCCATCCTTGCTGCTAGTGTTGGATTTCCATTATCAACATTCACCCAAATTTTCATGGTCGCCGTGATGTTTGGAATTGGAACGGACTATTGTATTTTATTAATTAGTAGATTTAAAGAAGAAATAGCGCATCATGATTCCATTAAGGATGCCGTATTAGCAACTTATAAATCAGCTGGTAAAACAATCTTTTTCGCTGGATTAGCAGTATTAGTTGGCTTCTCTGCAATTGGATTATCAACTTTTTCACTCTATCAATCTGCCGTAGCAGTTGCAGTGGGTGTAGCAGTTGTTTTAATTGCTCTAGCTACACTTGTACCATTTTTCCTAGTAGTTTTAGGGAAAAAACTCTTTTGGCCATTTGATAAAAATGTATCTCATAAAGAAAGTAAACTATGGAAATCTGCCGGATTATTTGCATGGGGACGACCTATAATTGCATTACTTATCGTCGCAATAATCACGCTACCATTTTTACTTACCTTTGATGGAGACAAATCATACAATTCCCTAGAAGAAATCGGTGATGAATATGGTTCTGTAAAAGCCTTTAATTGGATTGCTGACAGTTTTGGGCCAGGCCAAACCATGCCAACAACTGTTGTTCTGGAAACAGATGAACCTATTGATTCTGTAAAGGAATATCAGGATATCGCAACATTATCACAAGAAATTTCCCAAATGGATGGTGTTGACCAGGTTAGGAGTGCAACTAGACCTGCTGGTGAAATCATTGAAGACTTTTTGGTCAAAAATCAAACCGGACAATTAGCTGGTGGTATTAGTCAAAGCACAGAAGGAATAAAAGAGATTCAAGAGGGTCTAGCAAAAGCTGCTGAAGAGTTGGAAAGTGCAACACCTAAACTTGAGGAAGCACAAAACGGTGTTGACCAGCTAATGGAAGGCACACAAGCAACAAATAACGGTATTGGAGACATCAGTACCGCACTAGCAAAAATCCAAAACGGTATTCAATCTGGATCTCAAGGTGCTTTAGAAATTAAAAATAACCTGCAGACAATTAAACGTAACTTGGATCAAACGATTGCAGGAAACCGACAGCTGTTGGATGGCTATCAACAGCTTGCTGATGGACTCGGCGATTTCGGTAACACACAAAGTGCCGATGCACAGCAACTTGGGAAACTAACAGATGCTTTACAGGGTGCAAAACAAAGCAGCGTAAACGCAAAAAACATTGCAGTTGAATCGAATCCAGACCTTGGTAACAAAGGGTCTGAGTATATGAAACAATACAATGCATCAATTGCTCAAATAGATGGAACAATTGATGGGATTAATCAATTAAAAGAACAACTTGGAAAGCTTGCAGGTGCACAAACACAGATTGAGGACAATGTTATTGCACCTCTTAATGAATTGAACGCTGGGTTTAATGATTCTATCGCAGGGCAGGAGAAACTATCACAGGGAATTGGTCAGCTAATTGGCGGTATTAATCAATTACAATCAGGCTTAAATCAAGCAGCGATTGGTCAGGGTCAAGTAATAAATAAGATTCCAAGCCTGCAAGATGGTCTATCTCAACTATATGGTGGCCAGGAAGGATTGAAAACGGCATTTGCTGACATGCAAGATCAGCTCGGACAATTATCAACAGGGCTTGAAGAAAGCTCTGACGGACTGCAACAAATTTATGGAGGCCTTTCAGAGGTAGAACGTTACCTTGGTGACTTCAATACTGAGGGAAGTAATCCTACGATTGTCATACCAGAACAAGTATTGGAAAGCGAAGCATTTATGGAAGGAACCAAACCGTATATTTCAGATGATAAAACCATCACGAAATTTGACGTAGTGTTAAAGGATAACCCATATTCAACTGAAGCAGTCAACATGGTCGATAAAATTGAGGATACAGTTAATGATACAATAGATGGTACCGTATTTGCGGATAGCAATCCCAAGCTTGGTGGTATAAGCAGTACAAATAATGATCTTCAAAATATCTCAGATGCTGATTATTCTCGAACGGTAACACTTATGATTATCGGTCTATTCATCGTACTTGTGATCATGTTACGTTCGATTATTATTCCAGTTTACTTGATTGGATCACTTGTTTTAACGTATTTCACATCCCTTGGTGTTGCAGAAGTTATTTTTGTAAACATCCTTGGATATGATGGATTATCGTGGGCAATCCCGTTCTTCGGATTTGTTATGTTAATGGCGCTTGGAATTGATTACAGTATATTCTTAATGGATCGATTCAAGGAATACAAAGAAATTCCAATTAAAGATGCATTAATTAACTCTATGAAAAACATGGGAACCGTTATTATTTCAGCAGCAGTTATTTTAGGTGGTACATTTGGAGCGATGCTTCCATCAGGCGTGTTATCACTCTTGCAAATCGCCACAGTGGTTTTAACAGGGTTATTCCTTTATGCCTTTGTCATGCTACCATTATTCGTACCGGTCATGGTCCGACTTTTCGGCAATATAAACTGGTGGCCTTTTAGAAGATAGAAAGTGAAAAAGCGCACGTGCAATAACACATTGAATTCGTGCGTTAACCTGAAAGAATGGCGCGACATTACACTGAAATCGTGCATCAATCGTGTAATTGCGCGATTTTGGAGAGTTGTTGCACGATAAAACCATTTAATGCACGATTTGCATGATATACCCACGCGATTTAACTATTCGCTATCCAACATTAAAAACTCCCTTATTACTGGAACTAGTAATAAGGGAGTTTTATTATTTACTTGATTCGGCTCCTAGAAGCCACCTTCGCTTTTCTACCTACTACTACTTTTTATTATTTCAATAACTCTGTCTTTTGCTTTCGCACTTTGATAGGATTCCATATTGGTTTTCATTATTAACTCGTGTTCCTTCAATTGAAGCAATTCCTGTTCAAGTGTTGCTTCAGTCAATTTTTCTTCTTCCATCACACGTGCATATCTTTTCTCGGCAAAGGATTTTGCATTTATAATTTGGTCTCCTCTGCTTGATCCTTTAGATAATGGGATTAATAGCATCGGGATTTTTAAAGACAAAAACTCAAATATGGCGTTTGAACCAGCTCGTGACAAGACAAAATCAGCAGCTGCAAAAAGATCCTTCAGCTCTTCGTTTACATATTCAAATTGGATATAGCCAGGACGATTAACTTCAGATTCTGTTTTCCCGATACCACAGACATGAATAATTTGAAATTCGGCTAACAATTTATCCAGACTCGCCCGCACACTATCATTAATTTTTTTCGAGCCACCGCTACCACCCATAATAAGTAATACAGGCTTCTTGTTCGTGAAACCACAAAATGTTAATCCTTTCTCTTTACTACCCTGAAAAAGTTCATCTCGGACAACTGCACCAACATATTCTGCTTTTTGTTCAGGGAGGTATTCCATGGTTTCTGGGAATGTTGCCAGTACCTTTTTAACAAATGGTATGGCAATTTTATTAGCAAGACCAGGGGTGAAATCAGATTCATGGATGACAGCTGGTACCCGCCGTACTTTTGCTGCCAATACAACCGGAACTGATACAAATCCACCTTTTGAGAAAATAATCGATGGTTTACTTTTACCAATGATTCGCCACGCCTGCATAGTGCCTTTTAATACCTTAAATGGGTCTTTTAGATTTTCCTTAGACATATAGCGCCGAAGCTTTCCAGTAGAAATCGGATGATACGATACACCATCTAACTGTTCAATTAGCTTTCGT
This sequence comes from Virgibacillus carmonensis, assembly GCF_057836705.1. Lineage (NCBI taxonomy): Bacteria > Bacillati > Bacillota > Bacilli > Caryophanales > Bacillaceae > Virgibacillus > Virgibacillus carmonensis. The sequence continues at coordinate 74,661 of NZ_JBYQFJ010000009.1, forward strand.
TCTATTCCATCTTTTGATCCGATATAATTAATTTCCCATCCATCACGAAGGAAGATGGGAATAACCGCCAAATTTACAATAACATGACCAGCTGTTCCGCCACCTGTAAACAGAATACTTTTTTTATTCATTAATTGTACGTCCCTTCTTTCGCAATACGAAGTAAAACGGTATAATTGCAGTTATTATTCATTACAATCACTTCTTTATACTAGTAGAAAATTATAGAAAAAGGAAGACATTTATGTATGAAACTTCGACAATAAAAGAAAAATTAAAGCTGTTTACAATCATTCTAATACCAATCCTAGTTACGCAAGTCAGCATGTATTTGATGAACTTTTTTGATACGGTAATGTCTGGTCAAGCTGGTGCAAAAGATCTTGCAGGCGTGGCAATTGGCTCAAGTCTTTGGGTTCCCATTTTCACTGGAATTAATGGTGTTCTACTTGCCATCACACCCATCATCGCACATTTAATTGGTGCGAAAGCTAATCATAATATTGCGAAAAAAGTTCAACAAGGTGTTTATTTGGCTACGGCGCTTGCAATCTTTGTTGTTATTATAGGAGCTTTTATATTAAATCCTATTTTACAGGCAATGGACCTGGAAACGGAAGTAAGACATACTGCTAAATATTATATTATTTGGCTAGTAACCGGAATTGTGCCTTTGTTCATTTTTAATACATTACGCTGTTTTATTGATGCACTCGGGCAAACACGTATTTCTATGATTATTATTTTGGTCGCTTTACCGATAAATATATTCTTTAACTACATATTTATCTTTGGTAAATTTGGTGTTCCAGCATTTGGTGGTGTTGGTTCTGGAATTGCCACTGCGCTAACTTATTGGTTGGTTAGCTTTCTTGCATTTGGCATCCTTTATAAGATGCATCCATTTCAAGGGTACAATCTTTTTAAAAACTGGGTAAAACCTTCATTAGCTGATTGGTGGGAGCAGTTAAGAATCGGAATTCCAATCGGATTTTCCATCTTTTTTGAGACAAGTATTTTTTCAGCTGTCACTCTATTCATGAGCGTGTACAGCACCTATACAATAGCTGCACATCAAGCTGCAATTAACTTTGCTTCTTTATTATATATGATTCCATTAAGTGTTGGCATTGCACTTACGATTGCGGTGGGCTATGAAATCGGCGGTAAACGGCTTGCGGATGCTAGGATATATGGGTACATTGGAATTAGTGGAGGTTTGTTTATTGCCATTTTTGCTGGTCTTGTTTTATATGTGTTTAATGATATGGTAGCAAATCTTTATACGGATAATGCAGAGGTTGTAGAACTAACAAAACAGTTTATCTATTATGCAATCTTTTTCCAACTAGCGGATGCGTTTGGCGCTCCCATTCAAGGGGCATTACGGGGATATAAGGATGTAAATGTAACACTTATTACTTCGTTTGTTTCTTATTGGATTATTGGATTACCTAGCGGATGGTTGTTAGCGAACTACACTCCACTTGAACCATTCGGCTATTGGGTTGGCATTATTATTGGATTAAGCTGTGGTGCAGTTGCACTGCTTTGGCGGTTATTGTATCTGCAAAAAAACACAAAAATACAACGAGCTTAAATTAAGCCCGTTGTATTTTTTCTTGTTAAGCTATGATGAAAGACCTAAAATTGCTTTCGTTTCCAGGTATTCTTCAATACCGAAATCGCCCCATTCTCTTCCGATACCAGATTGCTTATAGCCACCAAATGGTGCAGAGAAGTCTGCCCCAGCATTATTGACCGTAATCCGACCAGCTTTTATACTTGTCGCTACTTTACGTAATGTTTCCTTATGATTTCCAATCACATAACCAGCTAATCCGTACACGGTGTCGTTGGCAATCTTAATTGCTTCGTCAACCGTCTCATACGTGATAATCGACATTACCGGCCCAAAGATTTCTTCCTGTGCGATGACCATACTATTTTTTACATCGGTAAAAACAGTTGGTCGAGCGTAGTATCCTTTTTCAATACCTTCTGGCTTGCCAGTCCCACCGGCAATTAGAGTTGCACCTTCACTAATTCCTTTTTCGATGTAAGATTGAACAGTATCCCATTGTTTTTCAGCCACCAGTGGACCTATGAATGATTTTTCACGAGGGTCACCAACAGGGAATTTTGGAAGTACTTTTTTGACTGCTTCTTCAAACTCTTTTTTAATAGAAGCAGGCACAATAATGCGCGTCGCTGCGGAACAAACTTGACCTGTGTTCATTGCAATATGATTAACAGCCGCCTTTGCTGCTTGTTCTATATCTGCATCCTCTAGTACAACGAGAGGTGATTTCCCTCCTAGTTCAAGTGCAAAATTCTTAATTGTTTTAGCTGCATTTTCCATAATCTTTTGTCCGGTGCCAACAGAGCCTGTGAAGGAAACAAAGTCAATGTCAGGATGAGAACTAATACCATCCCCAATCACGGAACCTGAACCGTTAACAAGATTAAAGGCGCCTTTTGGAACGCCAGCAGCATCAAAAATCTCTGCTAAAATAATCGCGGCAAATGGTGTCAATTCAGATGGTTTTAGGACAACTGGACTTCCCGCTGCAAATGCGCTGGCAATTTTGGTTGACGTTTGATTTGTTGGAAAGTTCCATGGTGTAATAAGGCCACTAACACCTACTGTATCTTTTACAATTGTATGGTCACCACGATCCTCAGTGAATGAAAATTCTTTAAGGGATTTCGCAGCTTGTGAGAAATGCGCATAGCCCATCTGATAGTGAACTTTTTCTGAAATTTTAAGAGGTGACCCAAGTTCATCTGTGATTGTTTCAATAAGGTCCTCTTTACGTTTTTCATATTCAGTTGTAATCTTTTCAAGCATTTCTATTCGCTCTTCTTTAGTTGTTTTGGAAAAGGAAGGAAGTGCTGCTTGTGCAGCTTCCACCGCCTTATCCAAATCTTCTTTAGTACCTAAGCTGATTTTGCCTATTACTTCTTCCGTTGCTGGATTAATGACTTCCTCTGTATCAGTACCGGTTGATTCCACCCATTCGCCATTAATGTAATGTTTCAATTGGATACGCATAGTATACATTCTCCTTTTATTTAAACAGTTTGCTAGTTTGTGCTTAGATTCTTAGTTTGTCTATAGTGACTATATTACCGTAATTAACTCATTTAAAACATAGCAACCAGCTAAAGACTGACTGAATTAATCTATAATTTCCTTTACAGTAGATAAAACCTCTTTCAGTTCGGCAGCTTTTCCAGATTGATCCAATGTAAACCATGATATACCAGGAATAAATAAAACAAAACATCCTATTACCATAGCTATTGTCCATTTTGGGAAGGCAGAAGGGTCCTTTATCATAACTCCAAGAACCAACGAAATTACCGCGGTGAAGACACCTATAATAAAAGGTGAAGGAAAGCTAATTTTATTTATGTCGTCCAGATAAGTGATTAGAGAGTTGACTTTAACTTTTAATAGCCTTTTTTCTTGTATACTCAATTCATCTAATTTTCTATCCAGCAATGGTAAATTTCTAAAAAAAGTCAAACTGTACTTCTTATTATTCCGTCTCTGGTTCTCGTTAGTAGACTTAATCAGATGGCTTTGTAACTTAAGAAGAAACTTTTCCGTTTCGGATTCTTTTAAAATATCTCTCAATTCTTTACTAATCCCACTATTAGGTTCCAAATTAAACAACTCCAAAATAGATTTCGCATGCAGAATAACCTACATTATCTATTCTATTAAGGGTAAAACTAGTTTATAACCAAAATGCCGATAACTATAGCGGTTTGATATTTTATTGTTCCATTGTTCTTCCTGAATTTGAATTATACTGTCTCCTTCGTATATTCATTTATTATTTTGCTCCTAAAAAAAGAGCGGAGTCACGAATCCCCGCTCTCACCAAATTCTATTCTTCTTAGAAAACCTGGATTATCGCCAATCTTTAATGACGAAAGCCTTAGTTGCACTTATACTGATATCCACTAAAAGTTTATACTTATCAATGCAAGTTTAGTACAATCAATCGTTCTTCAGTCATTTCTTCTATTGAATATTTCGGACCTTCTTTTCCCCATCCGCTGTCTTTAACTCCACCATAAGGCATTAAATCAACACGATATTGTGAGGAATCGTTGATCATCATGCCACCAACTTGCACCCGTTTTGCTGCATAAAATGCGGTATCAAGATTTTTGGTGAAAATCCCACCCTGTAATCCATATGGAGATTCATTTACATCTTCAATACATGCATCTAAATCATTGTATGGGATTATACACAACACCGGCGCGAATATTTCATCGCTAACTACTCGCATATCTTTTTTCACATTCCTTAGAACAGTTGGATAATAGAGTGCTCCCTCTCGCTTTCCGCCAATAACGACTTCCGCCCCATTCTCTTCCGCTGCGTTAACCCAGTCCTCCGCCCGTTTTGCTTCGTCCTCAGAGATCATTGGTCCTACATCTGTATCACTATCGTTTGGATTACCGATATTCAAGTCCTTCATTGCTAAAAGTAGTTTTTCCTGAAAAGTCTGTTGTATCGATTCATGGACATAGACACGCTGGACGGATATACAAACCTGACCAGCAAAAGCAAAACTTTTTTGTGCTATATTTGCTGCTGCTTTGTCTGTATCTGCCTCTTTGTCCACGATAACCGGTGAGTTATTACCTAACTCCAGGATTAGTTTATTCAATCCTGTGTTTTGCTTTAATTTTAAACCAACTTCGGCACTGCCGGTAAACGTGTAAACGGAAATACGCTTATCTTGCTGCATTTGTTTACCTATCACAGAACCCGAACCAACGACAACATTTAACATTCCTGCTGGTAGACCTGCTTCTTCAAATAAAAGAGCCATACGCAATGCGGTTGTTGGTGTAGCACTTGCTGGCTTCAATACAACCGCATTTCCTGCAGCAATCGCCGGTCCAATTTTATGTGCAACTAAGTTTAGCGGAAAATTAAATGGGCTAATTGCACCAACTACTCCAACAGGGACACGAATCGTAAATGCCATGCGATTTTCTGATCCTGGCGCCGCTTCTACCGGAACGCCATGACCGCTAATTCTTTTTGCTTCCTCAGCAGAAATTTCAAATGTTTGCGTCGCACGGTCTACCTCTGTTCGGGCTTGTTTTAAAGGCTTTCCTGCTTCCATTACAATAGACTTTGCAAATTCGTCTTTATTCTCCTGCAGTAATTCAGATACTCGTTTTAATAGTTTATAACGATCATATGCACTTAACTGATTCGATTTAAAAGCTTTTTGCGCGCTTCCAATTGCTTGGTCAACTTCCTTTTCACCCGCTTTAGAAACCGTTGCAAATAAACCTTGTGTATATTTATTTAGTACATCTACCGTTTCATTTGTGGATACCCATCTTCCATTAATAAATAAATTGAATTGCTCACTCACACTATCGCTCTCCTAAAATTTAGTCTACTATATATCTTTCCTTATCTTTTTCTAAATAAACATCAATGAAAAAATCCGGGCAAAAATTCCAATGCAAAAAAAACCGCCTAATCTAAGACGGTTTTTTTTCATTTCTATAAGAACAATCCAACCACTGTTGCAGATAGAATAGATGCAAGTGTAGCACCAATCAACAACTTCATACCGAAACCGGACACCTGAATTGCTTTTTTGTTATCAATAGCTTGTACAGTTCCAGCGATAATTCCAATCGATGAAAAGTTAGCGAAACTAGTTAGAAATACAGTTACAATACCGATTGTTTTTTCTGACATGCCATCGAGGATTTGTTGGAATTCAAGCATTGCTACGAATTCATTGGTTACAATTTTCGTACCCATGATTCCGCCAGCTTCAATTACTTCACTTGGTGCAATACCCATTAATAATCCTAATGGAGCTAGTATATAGCCAAGAATTTCCTGCAATGTAAGGCCAGAAAATGCAATTATCCAGTTCACAAGCTCGAGGGACGCAATAAACGCAACAAGCATTGCAGCAACAATTAGTGCAATTTTACCACCATCAAGCGCTCCATTACCCATCGCCTCAAAAATACTTTTATCGTTTGTGACATTTTTTATGTCAACATGATCTTCCTCTTTCGGTACTTTAACAGGCGCAATTACGGAAGAAATCATTAACGCACTAAACATGTTTAAAGGTAATGCTATTAGAACATATTGCTCAGGTAAAATTTGTAAATACGCACCAACAATCGAAGCAGACACAGAGCCCATTGCTGACGCACTTACAATATACAAGCGATTCTTATCTAAATGATGAAACTGCGACTTAATTGCCAGTAGCGCTTCAGATTGTCCAAAGAAAATACTGTTAACTGCATTGAATGATTCAACCTTTGGTAAACCAGTAATTTTTGAGATAAATCCGCCCAAATATTTAATAATCGGTGGCAGGATTTTTAAATACGTAAGAACTGATAAAATAGTTGAGAAAAAGATAATGAGTAATAGCACATCAAAAAAGAATATGCTTCCACCCTCTACAGTTGCCACTCCACCTAATATAAAGTTAACCCCTACTGTACCAAACTCAATTAGTTTATTAAAAGCTGCTGAGATCCCATTTATGATGGTCTGTCCAATTTCAGTGGTAAACATGAACCATGTTGTCAATATCTGTGCAACTAACATTACAGCGATGCCTCGGTAGTTAATGCTTTTCTTATCATTTGACATTAAAAATGCTAGTCCAAGAACAACAATGATTGCTAAAATCCCAAGAAGAATATCCAAGTGATGTAGCCTCCCTTTACATATAATCAATAAAATTGTAAATGCTTACAATTAGTTTTTCCACTAGTGATTTTACCAGGTTGTCAGACGTCATGCAAGTTAAATATGCTTCCAATTTCTCTCGTTACTTAGTACTACCCGCTTTTCACGGATTTAATTAGCATAAAAAATGGGCATCAGCAAGTTGTGATTGCTGATACCCAATTTTTATATTCTACTGCCCTTAGTGTGCTGGGAAAAAGATCATTTGTAGAACGAAGATGATTCCGAACAAATACAAAATCCAATGCACATCTTTCCCTTTGCCACTGATCAATTTTAATAAAGGATACGTGATAAATCCAATTGAAATTCCTGTTGCTATACTAGAAGTTAACGGCATGGTTAGAATAATTGCAAATGCTGGAAATGCTTCGTCAAAGGATTTCCAATTTATGCGTGCCAATCCTTCCATCATAAAACTTCCGACAATTATTAATACAGGTGCTGTCATTGCTGGCAAATCAGCAATAGCTCCAATTAATGGTGAAAAGAATATGGAAAGTGCAAATAATATAGCCACTATAAGTGATGTTAGTCCAGTACGTCCCCCAGCAGTTACCCCTGCGGTAGACTCAATATAGGCAGTAGATGGGCTTGTCCCAAACATAGAACCAACTGTAGTAGCTGTTGCGTCAGCCATCAATGCAGATTTAGCACGTGGTAATTTTCCATCCTTCATAAAACCAGCCTGCTCAGCTACTCCGATCATAGTTCCGGTTGTATCAAATATTGTCACAAGCAAAAATGCAAAAATAATCGTGTAAAGACTGTTCGCAAATACTCCACCTATATCCATGTCAAAAAATACTGGAGTAGGTGGTACTGAAGTAAAGCCATTAAAATCAAGCTGACCAGTAAAAAATCCAATAATACCAGTTATAATCATTCCAATAAAGAGGGCACCTTTTATGTTCCTTGCCATTAACATTAGCGTAATGAACAATCCTGCTAGCGTTAACAGTGTAACTGGTTGATGCAAGTCACCAAATCCAACCATGGTTGCTTCATTCGGTACTACAATTCCAGACATTTTCAAACCAAGAAAAGCAATAAATAAACCGATACCAGATGTAATTCCGAATTTTAAAGAAGGAGGAATTGCTTCAATTAAAGTTTCGCGTAGCTGTGTTAAGCTTAATAACATAAAAATGATACCAGCGATGAACACTGTACCTAAGACAATCTGATACGAGTATCCTTGTGAGGCAACAACACTCGCAAAATATGCATTCATCCCCATTCCAGGTGCAATCGCAATTGGATAGTTCGAGAAAAATGCCATAAATAATGTTCCTACAACTGCTGATATTACTGTGGCCATAAACACCTGTTCAAACGGTATACCAGCACTAGAGAGAATTGCCGGGTTAACAACCACTATGTAAACCATTGTGAGGAAAGTGGTAAAACCTGCGACAACTTCTGTTCGGATATTTGTACTATTTTGTTTTAATTTAAAGAGTTTATTCATTGGGTACACCTTACTTTCCGAATAAAATAATGAGCATATACTATAATATTCGTTTTTAGCTGTTTTCGCAATAGATTTGATAGAATTTTTATTAGAATTATAGTGAAGATTTTATTCACCTGGTTTTTAGTAGCATAATCAAAAAAACTCGTTGTGGCACAATGCCACAACGAGTTTTTTTATTACTTATTTATCCTTCTAACAATAAATCATATGGATCTTCAAGCAATTGCTTAATACGCACTAAAAATTGTACTGCTTCTTTTCCGTCAACAACACGGTGGTCATAAGATAGCGCTAGATACATCATTGGACGAACTTCTATGGAATCATCTGGCATTACCATTGCCCGTTTGATGATATTATGCATTCCAAGAATACCAACCTGTGGTGCATTTAAGATTGGTGTTGATAACATAGAACCAAATGTTCCGCCATTTGTGATAGTGAATGTTCCACCTTGTAAATCGTTCATTTGTAATTCTTTATTCTGCGCTTTTTTACCTAAGTTTCCAATTTCACGTTCAACCCCAGCAAAGTCAAGTCGATCTGCATCACGAACTACTGGAACTACTAGTCCATCATCCGTTGAAACAGCGATACCAATGTCATAGAATTTTTTTAATACTAATTCATTCCCTTGAATTTCCGCGTTGATTAATGGGAATTCCTTCAATGCGCCAACTACTGCCTTTGTGAAAAACGACATAAATCCTAGTTTCACATCATGTTTCTTTAAGAAGTTATCTTTACGTTTACTCCGTAAATTCATAACAGCTGTCATATCTACTTCGTTAAAGGTAGTTAACATTGCTGATTCATGTTGAACCTCTACAAGACGTTTGGCAATCGTTTGACGACGACGAGACATTTTAATGCGTTCAACTGGCTTGTCAAACTCTGTTTTCTCAGAACTTTTAGCTGGTTCTTTCTCCGACTTCTTTTGATCTTTTTTATCGTTGCTACCTTTAGCAGCTGCATCAACATCCTCAGGACGAATGCGACCTAACGGATCACGTGCATTAATTGAGCTTAAATCAATATTAAGTTCACGTGCGCGTTTTCTCGCTGCAGGAGATGCAATAACGTCTTGCTTATTATTATCGTCGGTTTTTTCTTCCTTTTTCGGAGTTTCTTTTGATTGCTTTTCTTTAGGTTCTTCTTCTTTTTTCTCTTCTTTCGGTTTTTCTTCTTCAGAAGCTTCTCCACCAGCTTCACCATTTTCATCTAACTTAGCGATGATATCCCCAACTTCAACATCTTCGCCTTCTTCACTTACGATTTCTACAAGAACACCTGCGAAATCCGAGTTGACTTCCACGTTTACCTTATCTGTTTCTAATTCAACAACTGGATCGCCTTTTTCAATTTTATCGCCTTTTTTAACTAACCATTCGGCAATAGTTCCTTCTGTAATAGATTCTGCAAGCTCAGGTATCTTAATTTCTTTCACTGGAATCTCCTCCTTCTAACGGTTGTATCGCTTTTTGTACGAGTTGGCTTTGTTCTGTTTTATGCACGTTTGGCATGCCGCCAGCTGGAGATGAACGTCTCGGACGGCCAACATAACGCAATGATTGACCTTCTTGCAATAAATCTCTTAGGAAATCATCAACGAACTCCCATGCCCCCATATTTCTCGGTTCTTCTTGCACCCAAACAATTTCTTCTAAACTAGGTAGCTCTTTTAATGCTTTTTCTAGTTCCTTTACAGGGAAAGGATAAATTTGCTCAAGCCGTAAGGCCCTTAGCCAATCAAAGTTTTCTTCCGAATTTTCGATAGCTTCTTCGATATCAACCATTACTTTACCGCTACCAATTAATAAACGCGTTGCGTTTTTCTTACTTACCTTCAAGTTAGGCTGGCTGCGTAAAGGTTTAAATTTTCCTTCTGAGAATTCCTTTGCCTCTGATGCCACTCGTTGGTTACGTAACAAACTTTTTGGTGTCATTAAAATTAAAGGTCTTGCTTCCTCACGACCACGCATCGCCGCTTGACGACGAATTAGATGGAAGAACTGTGCAGATGATGTCACATTCGCAACAATCCAGTTATTCTCTGCTCCAAGCTGCAAAAAACGCTCCAATCGTGCACTTGAGTGTTCTGGTCCTTGACCTTCATATCCATGAGGGAGAAGCATAATCATGTTTGATTTTTCGCCCCATTTTGCACGACTAGCTGAAACGAATTGGTCAAAAATAACCTGACCAGCATTCGCGAAATCGCCAAACTGCGCTTCCCAAAGTACTAACGTATTAGGTGAATGTACGCTGTATCCATACTCAAAACCTAATACTCCAGCCTCAGATAATGGGCTATTACGAACATCAAACGAAGCATTTACTCCTTCAAGTCCATGCATCAGGCAATATTTTTCATTCGTTTTAATGTCGTGTACAACGACGTGACGATGTGCAAATGTACCGCGCTCGGTATCCTGCCCAGCAAGACGAATTGGAATACCATCATTTAAGATAGATGCATAAGCCAGCGCTTCCCCTGCGCCCCAGTCAGCTTTGTTTCCTTCTTCTAAAACATTTTCACGACGCTTCAAGATTTTTTCAAGCTTTTTAAAACCGTTAAACCCTTCTGGGCGATTTAACAGATCCTTGTTTAGTACTTTTAATGTATCCAATGGAACGGCTGTTTCAAATTGATCGAGTCCATTCTTTAATACACTCGGCATACTTTGTGCTTCAGCAGAACCAGTTTCATTTTCTTTCATGCTGTCATAAATACCACGTAAGCTTTCCTCGACTTGATCCGTTATCTTCTTGAATCCTTCTTCATCAATCGTACCCTTTTCTTCCAACACTTTGGCAAAAACATTTGCTGCTGTAGGATGTTCATCAATATCCTGATAAAGAAGTGGTTGCGTTGTTCTTGGCTCATCCATTTCGTTATGGCCGTAACGACGATAGCCAACCAAATCGATTAAGAAATCTTTATGGAACTTTTGACGATACTCATAGGCAATCTTAATCGCTGAAATACATGCGATTGGATCATCCGCGTTTACATGAATGATTGGAATTTCAAATCCTTTTGCCAAATCACTAGCATAGCGGGTTGAACGCCCATCTTCCTGATTGGTTGTGTACCCAACAAGGTTGTTTGCAATGATATGAAGTGTTCCACCAGTTTGATATCCAGGGAGACCACTCAAGTTTAATGATTCAGCAACGACACCTTCACCAATAAAAGCTGCATCACCATGAATAACTACTGGGAATGCCTTGTTCATATCCTGTTTCGGATAACCAGAGGCAGAACGGTCATCCTGTGCAGCACGTGCAAATCCTTCTACAACAGGATTTACAAACTCCAAATGGGATGGGTTATGTGCCAGGGTAATACTTGTGGTTGTATCATCACCATCTTTGACATCTTTTGTTGCGCCAAAGTGGTATTTTACGTCACCAGTCCAGCCATAGTTAATACCAGTCGATCCTTCTGACGGAACTAACTCTTTATCTGGTGAATGATGGAATTCAGAAAAAATCTTGTCATACGGTTTTCCTAATACATGCGCAAGCACACTTAAACGACCACGGTGCGCCATTCCCATCATAATGTGTTCTATTTTGTCGCTTGTCGCATACTTCACAATCCGGTCTAACATGGGAACCATTGATTCCAGGCCTTCAATTGAAAAGCGCTTTTGCCCAACAAATGTTTTTTGCAAGAATCCCTCAAAACCTTCAACATGTGCAAGGCGCTCAAGCAATTGTGTCTTTTCATCATCAGAAAGAGACATGCGAGCATTTCCCGCTTCTATTAATTCCAATAACCATTTACGTTCCGCGTCATTGTTCACATGATCAAATTCAAATGTAATCGTTCCTGAATAGTATTTCTTCAGTTTCGTTACTACATCATAGCCATTGTCAACGCCATTCGGGGCATCTTCCCATAACCATGTTGCAGGAATATTTTTTAGGTCATTTTCATCTAATCCATATGCTTTTGGATTAACTAATTCGGTTTCACGATCTTTTGTAAGTCCTACCGGGTATATATCTGCCTCCAAATGCCCGTAACGACGAATAGCCTCAACAAGTTTCATAGCTGAGGTTAGTTTCTTTACATCATTTATAGAGGAAGATGTTTGTGTTGCTTGAGCTACACCATTAGTTGGATGCATCCACTCAGGGGCTCCATGCTGTTCAAAAACTTCTTTCAAAGATGGATCAACCGATTCCGGATCCTCTTTAAACAGGTCATATTGCTCTTCCACATACCCTATGTTCGGACCGTAAAATTTATCCCAGAATCTACCACTCGATTCTTCATTCTGTGCCACGTTTTATACCCCCATTAGAAGTTAACTTTCTCCGTTCACTTAACGGCTTTATACATTCAGTATTCATTATAGAACTGTCATACGACTTCATCAACTAATATACCCTATTTTTTGTCGATAAACAACAAGAAAAGCGGAGGCGACTGGTTAGAAGCAGACGCATAAGCAAGGAACCTATGGATACAAGGGCTTAAGTGTTCAGAGTGTTCCTTGCTTATGACGGCAGCTTCTAGGAGCCGTAGCTGGAACAAGAAAAGCGGAGTGGGCTTGGTCAGCGGTGAGATGCGTAAGTAAAAGACCGGTGAGCACACGCTCTTTGTGCTTGGCGTGTCTATTGCTTACGTCACGAACCGCTAGCCCGCGAAGCTGGAACAAGAAAAGCGGAGGCGACTGGTTAGGGCATATGCATACATTGTGACACTTTAGCTAAAATTACATACCAATGGTTCACATTTTTAAATGAATAAGCTATAATAAAGACATTCAAATTGAAATTAAGCTTACATATAAAATAAAGGAGGCAACAAGCATGACAATGGACTTAGCCTTATTATTAGGAGTAAGTATTACATTTATTATTTCTTGCTTTACTGCAGGTTATGATGCAAAACCAGGAATATCTAGAAAAAATCAATAATGAAAAGCGAAAGCACCCGTTTATTGCCATATGCCCTGAACGGCTTCGTATGAGATAAAGGAAAGACGAAGAGCGTACACAATTAAGGACGTTCGACTAATGTCGAACTGTTATCGTAAGGAGTTGCCGGAAAGGCAATGGGCGCTGGAGTTAGCCAATAAAAAAAACCGTCATGCGCGCATGACGGTTTTTTATTGATTAACACTGCCCATTGATTAATACAACCTGATTTAAGTCAAACCAGCAAACCCTTGCTGTCTAAGCGCCTCATAAATAATAATTGCAGAAGTATTAGACAAATTCAACGACCTTACTTTATCATTCATATGAATACGAAGGCACTTATCCTCTTTTCCTTCCAATAAATGCTTTGGAATCCCATCCGTTTCTCGTCCAAATACGAAAAACAAGTCTTCATCACTATCACTATAGTCATAGTCGGTATAATGCTTTGTTCCAAAGTTTTCAATGTAATAATAATTGCCATTTGGATACGTATGATAAAATTGTTCAATCGATTCATACTCACGAATATCGACGTGTTTCCAATAGTCTAGACCTGCTCGTTTCAGCATTTTGTCTTCCGTTGAAAAGCCTAATGGATGGATTAAATGTAAGGTTGTGTCTGTTGCCAAGCAGGTTCTAGCTATATTGCCTGTGTTAGCAGGAATTTCTGGTTGAAAAAGTACTACATGTAAACTCACAACTCATTCTCCTTATAGTGCATGTTCAAAAAGTCGCCGAATTAGAAATAAGAAGGTTGAGGCACGAGAGTTTTGAGGATCCGGACTTGCACATGATGTGCTGACTTCTACGTTGTCCACAGAACGTGGACGGTTTTAGTAGAAGTTCCTCTATGCCCTTAATACGTGAGGACCAGACTTACGCGCGTGTGCTGACTTCTATGTTGCCCACTGGACGTGGACCGCACTTAGTAGAAGTTCCTCTTTCGACGAAGAGATTCGCCACTTATCTTTTGGTGACTTTTTGAACATCCTCTTATTCATTAATAACTTTATAAGTATACCATCACTCACCAATTCGGAAAAACTTATATGCTATATTGGGTGTGTATGCAGTAGAATCCTCATAAGACCAATAGCGATTCCGGCTGTTAGATGTGTGTGCATTTACGAGTGGTTCACCGTTCCCATCCTTCCCCACGACTATCGTGTTATGGTCAAATCTACCATTACCTTGAAAATCATAGCAAATGACATCACCTGGAATTAGATCAGTTGCAGCTTCCATTTCCTTCCCTTTTAGCCCAGATGTTGAACCACTTAAATACCATCTGAGGGAATGGGCAACCGCCCAGCTAAAACTCCAGCTAGCAGAGTTGTACCACCATCCCTTGCTACGATCTTGGGCTCCTGTCATCGGTGCTCCTCCAGCATGTAGACATTGGGATACATAGTTGGTACAGTCCACATCAAACTTTCGATACGTAGGATTATAGCTATTCCACCAATGGTTTGCATACTTTACAGCCGCAAGCCGGTCATAAACGAATCGACTATCATCCAACATTCGCTCCAACATTTCTGACTTCACAGGTGACGCAACTGGCTCCGAATCTGCTCGCAGTTCTTTATGATTGCTAATGGCATTATTCTCTAATTGAAATTGATATGGAATATACTGTTCTTCAAAATAAAAATTATCCGCTTGCTTCATTAACATTTTTAAATGTAGAACATAATCGATTTGCTGTGTATTTCTATAACGTAGCTTTTGATACAAATGGCCTTCACCTTGAATACGTACAATCGAAACATTTCTTCTTTGGCAAAGCATCTTTTTTCTTGTCCACCAATTTTCTCCATGTTGCTCCCTTTGAAAAAAATCCTCCCAAAAATTCACCAATATGTCCATAAAAAACCCCTCCCTTTAGTAGTTTATGAGGGAGGGCTTGTTTAAATTGATAAAAGAATTCCACCAGCTATAAAAAGAGGAATAGCAATGATACCTGTATTGAACAAGACGCGACGATTCCTTTGCCGATCTTCTTTCGATTCCGTATTATAGTTTGCACGTATTTGGTCACCACTGACAAATGCCCCACTAACAAAACCTCCGACCCCGATAAAAATAATGGCAATCCCAAGCGAAATCGAACCAACTTCTCGGGTATAATCGGTAAAAATTCCTACTATAAAAAAAATAACCGCCAAACCGAAACCAAATACAAATGATTTTTTCATTTGATAGCTCCTTTGAAAGTTTTTTCTATAGTAATTATACGTAAGAACCATTAAAAAGTTCCAACTACTTGCTTTTCATGTGCAAGTAAATATTCCTTCTTATCAAGACCACCATTGTATCCGACCATTTTCCCGCTCGCCCCAATTACTCTGTGGCATGGCACAATAATAGAGAAAGGATTCTTATTTACCGCCCCACCTACCGCTCGTACTGCTTTCGGATTACCAATTGCGACAGCTATATCCTTATATGATTTTGTTTCGCCATATGGAATGGTTTCAACTAACGCTTGCCACACCTGTTGTTGAAAAGGTGTTCCATGAAATTCAAATTCAAGGGAAAAGTCTCGGTGTTGTTCATCAAAATATGCTCGCAGTTCCTTTTTTGCAAGTACTATTTTTTCAGGAGAATGAACAAAAGTAACGTCGCCAAAATAACTGGCGGTCCACTTGTTCATCTGATCGCTTCTTTTATCCATTTCGCCATATTCAATTCGAACAAGTTTTTCCCCATTGCTTATAAGAGAAAGAGTTCCGATTGGAGAATCCATTTCATCGTAATATAGTTGTACACCAGCCATCATTTTCCCTCCCCATTTACCTAGCAGAAACCTCATGTTTAAAGTCTAACCCTTTTTGCATTTCATACCTTACTTGTTCATCTTTCTCTATTTCTAAAGCACGCTCAATCGCAGCAAAGGCATCAGCTGTTCCGATTTTCCCAAGTGACCATGCAGCAGTCCCCCTTATTACCGGACGTACATCATGTTGCATAACCTGGATTATTTCATCTACTGCGGACGCGTCCTTATAGTGTGCAAGACCAATTAATGCATTTCGTTGGAGCGGCTTCTTCCCACGCCACGAACCAGAAATATGACCGAACGTTTCCTTAAATTCTCGATTTGAAATACGAAGCATCGGCTGTAGCTTAGGTTTCGCAACTTCAGGGTCAGGCTCTGTTTCTGGATGTATATGAAAATCAATCTTTTTATTTTTTGGACAAACCACCTGACATGTATCACAGCCATACACACGGTTTCCTATTTTGGTCCTGAATTCATCAGGTAAATAATCCTTTGTTTGCGTAAGGAATGCGATACATCTTTGAGCATTCAGCTGCCCACCTTGAATGAGCGCACCTGTCGGACAGGCATCCAGGCACTTTGTACATTCCCCACAACTATCGTCAACAGG
Source organism: Virgibacillus carmonensis (assembly GCF_057836705.1). Lineage (NCBI taxonomy): Bacteria > Bacillati > Bacillota > Bacilli > Caryophanales > Bacillaceae > Virgibacillus > Virgibacillus carmonensis. The sequence goes on from NZ_JBYQFJ010000009.1 coordinate 91,252, forward strand.
AACATCTGGAATAAACGGGATATTTGTGACTAATTCTCCGAGGTACACATACGAGCCAAATTCAGGCGTTATAATGGATGTATTTTTCCCACTGAACCCAATTCCAGCCCGTTCTGCTACCGCACGGTCAGAGAGTTCACCCGTATCTACCATCAGTTTATCTTTTACTTCCGGAGCTTTTTCTTGAATAAAGGCAGAAAGTTTTTCCAACCGATCACGTAAAATCACATGATAATCCGTTCCCCAAGATGCGCGACAAAAGATGCCCCGTCTCTCTTCTTTCGTGCTTTTCGGTGCATTTTCCATTCGTGACGGATATGCTATTGCGATTGAAATAATTGACTGCGCTTCTGGCAACAACCGTTCAGGCTCTGTACGTTCTTCTACTGAACCTTTTTCAAACCCTGAATAATAAGCTAGATCTTGTTGCCGTTTGAGACGTTCTTTTAACTCACTAAAAACATCGGCAGAGGCAAAACCGATTTTATCGATGCCAATTTTTTTACTATAATCGATAATTTCTTGCTTTAATTTTTCAAAATTCATGATTGGTGCCTCCTCACTTCTGTTAAGTTCGTCGTTGTATGACCCTTAAAGTACGCACGCGGTTAAGTACAGCTGCGATCTCAAAAACACGTGGACGAGCAAGGTCACCTGGATGTTGATCAGGGTAAGCTGTAAATGATGCTAATCCTTTACGGTTTATTTGTTCGTTAATTTTTACCAGTAATGCTTGTAATGTTTGTTGCTTATTAAGTTCATTCGTCTTATCTAAGAACATGATTATCTCAGCAATCATTCGTGTTTGGGAAGAATCCACCAATTGTTCGGTTTGTCCAAAGGTTATTTCTGTTTTGCCCATAAGTATTTTTGTTAATCCTTTTGCTTGGACCTTTGCTCGTTTTCCTTGAGTTGTCTGCAAACTGGATTGTTCAATTTGACGGTGTATAATCTCACCAAATTTTATGCCTTCTGTTACAGCTCGCTCAGCAGGGTATTGCCTTGTAATTTCCCTAGCCTTTTCCGTAACGTTCTTTGGAATATATTCTTCCATCATTATAACATCATCTGCTACATCAAAATAGTCACCAGAGCCACCCATCACGATAATGGTTGAGACAGATAATTGATCATGTAACTGCTTTACTTTATCTATAAATGGTGTGATTGGTTCCTGTTCCCTTTTGACAAGTTGCTGCATTCGATGATCACGAATCATGAAATTGGTTGCACTTGTATCTTCATCAATTAGCAGCGTCATTGCACCAACCTCTAAAGCTTCCATTACGTTCGCAGCTTGGGATGTGCTACCACTGGCATTCTCCGTTGTGAAAAATTCAGTCTTCTGTTTATGCGGTAAATTGGTAATAAACGGTGAAATGTTGACACCAGTTACCTGCCGACCATCCTCAGCACGAATTTTCACCGCACCCGGATCTGTTAAAACATACTCTCGTCCATCAGCTTTGGTATGATTATAAACACCACGTTCAATTGCTTCTAACAACGTACTTTTCCCATGATAACCGCCACCAACGATAAGTGTGATCCCTCGTTTGACTGCCATTCCTTTTAATGATTCCTCTTGGTGTGGAATTTGGATTTCAACTTCATTTTCATCAGGACTTGTAAAAGGGATTGCCTGATTAAGTGGCTGATCACTCACCCCACTAGATCGTGGCAAAATAGCTCCGTTTGCAATAAACGCTATCCAATTATTTTCCCTCATCTTTTCCCTAATTGCCTGCTGCTGATCTGCAAGCACTGTCACTTGTTCGATCTCATAATCCGTAATCGTGAAGATAGATTTATTTATAAGGATTGGGATTGCTTCTTTGAATAACTTTTCCGCTTCCTTACCATTAATCCGTCTCCCATTTGCAGGCAAACCAATAGAAAGGCATATTGTAATAGACTTTTCATCTATCGAAACAGCACTTCGTTCAATGACCTCCTGGTGAGGTGCATCAAATTGGATGAGCCCACTCTTCCCAGATCCCTTAATAAATAAAGGGTTCTGTTTAACCGCTTTTCCAATAGACCTTGCGATGCGGTCTTCCGTCGCTACCTTCCGTTGATAGTTTGCCAACCAATTTTCGTTTACCATCCGCTTCTCTACAGGTACAACAATCCGAACTTTTGAAGGAGTAGCAAATGGGTCACCTTGTACATAATCTATATATAAATCGAAGTTGTTAAAATTATAATGACCTTGAATACTCTTATAACCCTTATATCCTTTTCCATCGATTGATTGAAGGTGTTGTATTAGTTTTTCCATGATACACATCCTTTCTATTTAGCATACTTGGATAGAAAGTCTAGTTCAAGTAGTATGGTAGGCGACTTCTATTCTTAGCCAATTTCACAAAATAAAAACGCAACGCTTCGTAAGGTAGATTACGAAACACTGCGTTAAGACATATGTATGGAGCGGGTAGGGGGAATCGAACCCCCATCATCAGCTTGGAAGGCTGAGGTTTTACCACTAAACTATACCCGCAAAATTCGACAACTTTTTTATAGCACGTTTATTATTATAGCAAGTTTAACTCTATCAATCAAGGGGAATTTTTCGATCATGGAAAAAAACGCCCATTTACAACGCTTCATGTTAGCGATAAGATAGACGTATGCTTGACGGGGAGGCGATAAAATGTCTGTATATCCAATCATGTTGTCACAGACAAAATTCACACATCGAGATAATTTAAATTATCCTTTTGAAGAACGTGCCTTGCAATTTGGCGATGGAGTATATGAGGTCGTTCGTATCTACAATGGTACTTATTATTTAATTACTGAACATATCGATCGATTATTTCGATCAGCGGAAGCCGTAAAAATTAAACTGCCATTTACGAAAGAAGAACTTAGCAATTTATTAAACAACCTATTACTAAAAAATTCTGTTTCACATGATGCGAAACTTTATTTGCAAGTGTCGCGGGGCTCAGCGCCACGAGATCATATTTTTCCGATTAATATAGAAGCAAATGTATATGGTTATATACAAGATCAAGCACGAAATGTAGTTGGACTACAAGATGGCGTTAAAGCCATTACACAACGCGATATTCGCTGGGAATATTGCTTCGTAAAAAGTTTAAATCTACTACCAAATGTTTTAGCAAAACAAACCGCAAATGAACAAGGTGCTTATGAAGCGATTCTCCACAAGGATGGTGTGGTAACCGAATGTAGTTCCGCAAATGTTTATTTGGTAAAGAACGGTACAATTTATACGTATCCTACCACAAAAAGGATATTACATGGATGTGTTCGGATGCGAATTGAAAAGTTTGTGCAGGATTTGAACATTCCATTAAATGAAGATGGTTTTTCTGTTGAAGACATCAGACTTGCTGATGAAATGTTTTTAACAAGTAGCACCTCTGAAGTGCTTCCAATTGTCACTGTGGATGATAGACAAATCGGCACTGGCAAACCTGGTTCAATAACTCGAAAACTACAAAAAGCATATGAAGAAGATGCGAATATAGTAACTAACAGAATGGAACAACCGAATTAATTGATAAATTCCCTTATTAAAAATGATAAGGGAATTTTTTTATAAAAGTTGAAACGTTAAATTTTCATAAAATTCTACCATTCTATTTGATTCGTGGTACGAAATAGTTTAGACTAGATGAAACTTTTCAAAACGTTTCAATAATAGGGGGGCTTTCTCATGACAACTAGCAAGCGTGCAGTAACAGCTAAAGATCTAATGAGGTTGGATGTTTATAGTGATCCACAGCACACACCAAACGGTAATACATATGCATTTGTTTCAACAACAGTAAATCAGAATAATAACTATCAATCCCAACTCTTCACACAAAAAGTGACAGAAGCTCAACCAAGGCAGTGGACATTTGGTGATTCTAAAAATAATAATCCACGCTTTTCTCCAGACGGTCAAAAGTTTGTTTTTCAGTCGACGAGAAGTGGACTACCACAACTATGGCTAGCACATACCGATGGTGGTGAGGCACAACAGCTTACAACTTTCAGAAATGGTGCTGTTAACCCAGCTTGGTCAAAAGATGGCAAACAAATCTTTTTCAGTACCGAAATTGATAAAGATGAAGATGTTCAAAATCAGAAAGAACAATCTGAAGAAGAGCGACAGAAGGAAAAAGAAGACAAAGCAAAAGAACCAACTGTGATAACTCGCTTGAAACACAAATCTGACAGCAACGGATTTCACGATGAGAAACGAACTCAGATCATCCAGTATGATGTAACTAATCAAACGTTCACTCAACTTACTCAGGATGATGCTGATCATGGCTATGAGGATATTTCACCTGATGGAAAGCAAGTGCTTTTTTCAGCAAATCTTGATGAGACCCAAGATTATTCATTAACAAACGATCTTTTTCTATTAGATTTAACATCTAAAGAAATTGTAAAGTTAACCGATGGAAAAGGTTCTTACAGCAATGCATCCTTCTCCCCTAGCGGTGATAAAATCGCCTGTTTTGGCAGTGAATTTTCCTATGCCGGCGCTACTCTAAACGAACTTTTCATTTTTGATATTGAAACAAAAGAAAGAACATGTTTGAGTAAATCTATCGACATGCAATTAGATGACCTCATGATTGGCGACACACGCATGGGACAATCAACAACAGGTCCTGTATGGTCAAAAAATGGTGCGCAACTATTTTTTATTGGGACTGACTATGGAGCAACAGGGCTATACCAAGCAGATCTAAATGGAAAAATTGAAGCCCTTTACAAAGATAATAATCATGTGTTTGGATTTTCCTATAATGCTAAATCAGAATCCTTTATCTTAGGCATTGGTACTCCAACAAACCCATGTAATTTTTATCAGCTACATGAAGGTGAACTATCACGCTTAACAAACGCTAATGCAGAATTTTTAGACGAGGTTTCACTATCTGAACCAGAAACAATAACGGTGGAGGCTGAAGATGGATGGGAAATTCAAGGCTGGATTTTACATCCCTATGGATTTCAGGAGAGTGAAAAATATCCGTTCGTACTTGAAATCCACGGTGGACCACACGCCATGTATGGACAAACCTATTTCCATGAACTACAACTTCTTGCTGCGAAAGGATATGTTGTCTTGTACACCAACCCACGTGGCAGCCATGGCTATGGGCAAGCGTTCGTTAATGCATGTCGCGAGGACTACGGTGGAAAAGATTATACCGATTTAATGAGCGCAGTTGACTATGCGTTGGAAAACTACGATTTTATCGATGAAAACCGGATTGGTGTAACTGGTGGAAGCTATGGTGGTTTTATGACCAACTGGATTGTAGGACATACAAATCGCTTCAAAGCTGCAGTAACCCAACGCTCAATCTCTAACTGGCTTAGCTTCTATGGTGTTAGTGATATCGGATATTTTTTCACTGAGTGGGAACTTGGTAAAAACCTGTTAGATGATCCGAAGAAACTCTGGGATTTTTCTCCATTGAAGTATGCGGAAGAAGTAGAAACGCCGCTATTAATTGTACATGGAGAACAGGATTTGCGTTGTCCAATTGAACAAGGGGAACAACTATTTGTCACACTCAAGCACCTAAAAAAAGAAGTTGAATTCGTTCGCTTCCCTGGTGCAAGTCACGAATTAAGTCGAAGCGGAGAACCTTTAATGCGAATTGAACGATTGAATCAAATTTGTCGCTGGTTTGAGAAACATCTATAATTTTGGAAATGGCTGACACTTTAAAGATGTCAGTCATTTTTTTAGGAAAAATCCATGCAACATTTAGTCATAATCGCGCAGTCAAGGTATCAATTCGCGCGATAACATCTCAGAATCGTGCGTCATAACATCGAAATCGTGCGTTGGCTGTGTTGATGCGCGATTCTGAGTGGTTACTGCGCGATTTCAGGGTTCTGACGCGCTATTTCGGATAGGCACACGCGATTCGGGTGTGGACTAATTTACCAACATGTTAGAAAAACTCGGCATTCGCCTCGTCCTTAATAGCGAATGCCAAAGTTTTGCTTATACCGGCGTTTCCTAAAAACTTTTTATACTTTCCAACGTGTAAAAAAATAAGCAACCTTTTCAGGCTGCTTATTCAACATACTCATCCAAAAACTTATTTAGTTTTTGCACATATGCTTCTTTTTCGACCACAAATCCTTCTCCATGACCTGCGTTATCAATTGTCATAATTTCAGCGGGACTTGCGGTATTTTCAACTAGTTCATGCGCCATTTCGGTTGGCACAAAAGTATCAGCATTACCATGGTAATATAAAATCGGAATGTCTGTTTTTTTGACCTGCTTCAATGCTGAAGCCTCACTGAAGTCATATCCTGCCTTTATATCTGTGACTAAACTAGTACTTGTTAGGAATGGAAATTTCGGCAAATGATACATCCGCTTCATCTGATAGGCAAATAAATCTTCAACACTAGTATATGCACTATCTGCAACAATAGCTTTTACATTGTCAGGTAGATCTTCCCCACTTGTCATTAATACGGTTGCTGCCCCCATGGAGACACCATGAAGCACAATATCCGAATCTTTCCCAAGGTTTTCTTTAACAAGATCGATCCATTTAACGTAATCCAGTCGATCGTGCCAGCCAAAACCAATATAATCGCCTTCACTCTCTCCATGACCACGTGCATCAGGCATTAATATATTATAGCCAAGTTCTTCATAATAATATTGTCCGTAAAGTCCCATATCAAGACCAGCTCCAAGGTAACCATGTGCTAAAATGACCGTTTTATTAGTTGGTTCCTTAGCAGGTAGAAAATAACCATTCAACTGCAGTTCATCAAACGAGGTAATCTCCCATCGTTCGAAGTCCTGTTTAGCTACCCAATCGTGCCAGTCACCGCCTGTGAACACTTCCATGGCTTCAGCGGAAACCTCTAAATCGTCATTTCCTTGTAAAAAATCTTTTGTATTTCGTTCAATTGCTAGATTATAAAAATAAAAACTAGCAATAATAGTTGTAATTACTAGAACACTAAGTATTCCAATTAATAGTTTTAACCATCTTTTATTCTTCACAAAGATCCCCCTTCTTCATGATGCTGCTTTTCATTATACAGGAAAACTGCTCTCATTTCTGCCTATCTAGACTGGTATTTGTTGACACCAAAAACGAGCAGTACCAGTCTGCTCGTTTTCACGTTATTTCTATAATCCTAAGCTTTCCTTCACTTCTTTAATTTGTAATGTATGTCTTTTTTCGTGATACGCAACAAATGGGATCCACTGTTTCAAACTTATTTGTCCAAATATCGGATGTGGAAAACCTTTGGATTCCAATTCTTTAACATCCGCAGTTTCCTCCACTTTAATTAACCCTTGATGTGTAGCAGTTAACTTTAGCTTTAATTCATCCAATGTAGCATAATCATCATTTGGTGTTGCGTAATCTGGTGCATCTACTTTTGTTCCTCGATTTGTTGTAGCTTCAATTGGTTTTGAGTCAGCATTTACCACATCACCATTTTCCAATTGATTAATGATTGCTTTCGTAATTGCACCTTCCATCAAAAATAAATGCTCCATAATCTGTTTGACGGACCATTGATCATCCGCAGGCTTCTTATTTAGTTCATCATCAGACAGTCCGTTTACTTCATTATATAATTCCGCGCGTGCTTCCTCATTAATTTGCATACTACCTCTCCTTAATAATCAACTATTCTACTATTTTATCAATTTAGGAATGTTTAATAAAACAAAAGACCTCATGTGATACTTTCCATAACAAATGCCTTCTCTCCATTTGATCAATACTGATGCCCTAGTCACTTTTATAATATGGTAAACTTAATGATATTAAACGAATTACTAAGTAAGGATGATTGCATGGCCAATAAGATTAAAATAGAGCAACCAAAAATCCCATCAAGTTTATCCCAAGCACGAATTGAGGATATGGATGGGAACTATTTAAGCATAAGTATTATAAGTGACTGCACCATTGATATAGAAAATATGGATAAAGTATGTTTTGAACAAGTCGTTTTTAAAAATGTGACATTCATCGGTGTCACATTTAGAAATATTGAGCTAGTTGATGTTACGTTCGAAAAATGTGATTTATCAAATACCGATTTCAGGAACGCCAGTATTCATAGGGTGGAATTTAAGAATTCAAAACTATTGGGTGTTAACCTTTCAGAGGCTACACTCCGAAACGTTTTATTTGATAATTGCAATGCAAATCTAAGCTCATTTGGATTTGCAAATTTAAAGCAAGTGATGTTTGAATCCTGTTCACTTTGCAATGTTGATTACTATGAATGCAAATTCATAAAGGTAGGCTTTACTAATTGTGACCTGGATGAAGCAAGCTTTGCTGGGACACCGCTTAATGGAGTTGATTTAAGTAATAGTAGTTTCAGTCATCTAAATGTTACGTTAGATGACTTAAAGGGTTGCGAAGTTTCTCCAGATCAGGCAATTGGATTTGCTGCAATGATCGGATTAAATATTAAAGAATAAACCGATGCACTTTTCTTGTGTCTGAAACTTTGCTATTAAACAGATTTTCAATACTGAAATTGTGTTTTAACCGTTGCACTGACAATAATTTGGCCAGGCTCTATTGGTGTAGATATACCGCTATCCATTGTAGAAAAGGTTTTATAGATAGGTGGGTTCTCGTTTGTTTCTTCAACTATTTTAATAGGTATTGGATCAAAATATATATTTAATGTCTCAGCAATTATTTGTGCTTCAGCAACCGCGTTCTTTAGTGCAGCACTAAGAACCTGTTGGTAGGCTGATTGTTTATCCTCAATGGAAAACTGGATATTTGACACCTGATTGACACCGTTTTGAACGGCTATATCAATTATTTTTCCGGCTTGGTCAATAGTTTCAATCTCAACCGTGATTGTGTTTGAAACTTGATATTCCCTGAATTCCTGCCTTCCTTCAATGTAATCGTAAATAGGATTAATGTTATATGCAATGGTTTGAATATTTTCTTCAGGTATCCCTAGTTGTAAAAGTGATTGTAAAACCTGACTCATTTTTCGTGCATTCTCCTGTTGGGCTTGACTAAGGAACTCGTTTTTTGTAATGACTTCTAACTGAATACTAACTTTATCTGGTTTAAATGGGAGACTTGCATTTCCTGTTACCGTCATCACACGCATATGATCTTGCCTGTATTGATTCATGGTTGGATTATACATCATCATTCCGCCCTTTCATTTTCATAGGTCATTAGGCTATCTTATGCGATATGATTAGATGTGTTTATGTTAGCACCAAAAAACGTTTACTACTCAAATTAATTAACTATTAAATCTCCTGTCTTTCCATTATAATAACAACAAATGGTTTTACAATTAGGAGGCATTTGTATGAAAAATACTTATTTCATGACAGGATATCCAGGCTTTCTAGCGACAAGTTTAATTCGTCAACTTATCCACGATCACCAACAGAACATCGAACACATCTATTTATTCGTACTACCCAATCAGGAATGTAAAGCGAACGAGAAAATTAAAAGTTTCGCCCAGAAAAATTCTATACCTGAGAACTTTTTCTCCATTGTTGTAGGAGATATCACCAAACAAGGACTGGCGATCTCTGAAACTGCTAATCAATCCTTACAGAATTCTGTCACCCATGTCTTTCATCTAGCAGCCATTTATGATCTAGCAGTACCTAAAGATATTGCATTTGATGTCAATGTAAATGGAACACAGAACGTAAATAATTGGGTGAAAACTTTAGACAAGCTCTCACGCTATATTTACTTTAGTACTGCGTATGTTTCTGGAGCCCGTGAAGGAAAAATTTATGAACATGAACTTATAGAGGGACAATCGTTTAAAAATCATTATGAACAGACCAAATACGAAGCAGAATTATTAGTGAATGATTTGAAGAATTCCATTCCAACCACCATTATCAGACCTGGCATTGTAAAAGGAAATTCTGAAACTGGAGAGACAATCAAATTTGATGGAATATATTTTATGCTTAACTTTCTTGAACACCTCCGTTATCTGCCAGTCATGACATATCTGGGTGATGGGGAACCGGAGGGGAACTTTGTCTCGTCAGATTATGTACTGAAAGCCGTTAGTTATTTAGCTATAATGCCTATTGGACAGGGAAAGACCTATCATTTAACAGATCCGAACCCATATAAAATGAAAGATATACACAAATTGCTTTCTGAACACTATTTAGGCAAAACACCAGTCGGGCAAGTACCGCTTACTATAGCCAAAAAAGCGTTGTCCATTGCACCTATCCGAAAATGGCTACAAGTAGAAAAAGAAGCGCTTGATTATTTCGAGTTCAAATCTTCCTATGATTGCTCTCAAGCTGTAGCCGATTTACAAGGTTCTGGAATTGTCTGCCCAGATTTAAAAGATACGATTGAGCCAATGCTTAACTTTTATCGAAAATATAAGCATGATCGTAGTAAACATATTAAAATCAGATAATATGACGAAAGTTTTCTGCACTTGCAGAAAACTTTTCAGGTTAAAATAAACTTTTTTAAAAAGACAGACTTCTGTGAACATTGTACCATTTTTTAACAATTACAACATTTCTTAATTCTAATATTGTATAATGGAATGTACAGGTTATGCAGGTGAGCTTCGAAAATGGCTGTAAGGGAACCATCTCTTACATTGGCGGCTTAACCCCTTAAAAGAAAGGGGGATGAAGCGCGTGATACCAATTGACAAGGTCCTAGAGTTGATGCTAATGTTCTCGACGCTTGTGTTGTTAATTGTGAACAGCCGTGAAAAAAAGTAAGTACCCCATAGATACTGGATGATTACTTTTTTCAATCCCAAAGTATGAAGCCGTCGCACCTTGCAGTAATCTGTTCAGGGTCGTAAGTTGCAGCTTACGACTCCTTTTTCCGGCTCACCTTTTTATTCTATTCATTCATTTTGAAAAAACAACTAAATAATTAAAATGCCTTATCTATCTTGATATTAAGATAATTGCTACGTAACATCCCTATTACATGCAAGCTTTCATTTAATTATACATTAACCTTCCTTAATTTCCACCAATTTTCGACATCATCTAAATACCCATTGTTACCAATGATTAGAAAAGCAATATATTGGGAAAGTAAATATATTGGGAAAGTAAAAATAGTTGGTTTATCATAACTTATATAGGTAATTACTAAACCCTACCCTATTTACAGCTTTTATACACAGAAAGAAGGTTTCATTAAATGAAAGCAATTATTATTGAAGCATATGGTTCCTCCGATCAGTTAATTGAAAAAGAAGTTCCCATGCCTACTATAGATGAAAATCAAGTATTACTGGAACTGCATGCAACATCTATTAATCCAATCGATTGGAAGTTACGCGAAGGCTATTTACAAGAAAAACTTCCATTTGAATTTCCGATAATTTTAGGATGGGATGCCGCAGGAGTCATTAAAGAAGTTGGAGCGAACGTCACAAACTTCCAAATTGGCGATCGTGTGTTTGCTAGGCCTGAGACAACAGCTGGTGGCACGTATGCTGAATTTACATCAGTGGATGAAACGCTTTTAGCAAAAATGCCTGAAAACCTTTCTTTTTCAGAAGCAGCATCCGTCCCTTTAGCAGGACTTACTGCTTGGCAATGTCTCGTTGACTTCTCCAATATAAAATCAGATGACAAAGTGTTAATTCATGCTGGTTCAGGTGGTGTCGGAAGCTTTGCTGTTCAAATTGCCAAAAGTTTTGGGGCGTACGTAGCTTCTACTGCCAGCGGAAAAAATGAAGCGTTTTTAAAGGAACTTGGAGTGGATGAGTTTATTAACTATAAGAAAGAAAACTTTGAAGATGTGATTAAAGACTTTGACATCGTCTTAGATACCATGGGTGGTGTGATTCAGGAGAAAAGCTTTGACGTATTAAAAAAAGGTGGAAAATTAGTATCAATTGTTCAGCCACCAGACGAAAAAGTAGCTGAATCAAAAGGTATCACTGCAGGATTTCATTGGTTAGAACCAGATGGCAAGCAACTTGCAGAAATTGGCAATCTAATTAAAAGAGAAGAAGTGCAAACTAATGTTGGCCACACGTTCTCTTTTAGTCAAGAGGGCTTACAAGAGGCACATACGTTAAGTGAATCCCATCACGCAAAAGGAAAAATCGTGATTAAAATAAAATAGTTACTAAAATGCTTGGAATATTTCTATGTCCAAGCATTTTATTTTGGTTTTTTTTAACAGTAATTTTCTAAGGTCAAAGAAAAACCTCACCTTAGATACTCCAAAATTTGCTTCCATTCTTCCACTTTTCCAGCAAGGGGTTTCGTATACCTTCCAGGGATTGGGCTTGTTGATGGTAATTTGATAACATCCACATGACCTAGCTTTTCCAGATTACTATTTCTCTTCAACGTTTGAAAAGACTTTGTCCCATTGCAGGCAATGAGTCGGATGGTCGGATGCCTCTCAAGTAACCCGGGAATATCATTTGGCTCTTCTTCTATAATGTTGCTATCCAGGCTGCCTTCGCGATAGCACGCACCAATTACATCCCATAATGCAAGATGATTTTGTTTTACAAATGTGATTCTTTCTTGATAATTTGTAAAAGCTTTTTGATTAAACAACAGAAATAAAATATCCCAGAAGTGATTGCGCGGATTTCCGTAATATTGTTGATTTTCCAAAGATATAACACTAGGCATGGAACCAACGATTAATACTGCCGGGTCATCTGAAATTATTGGATCAAGACCAATGAGTTTGGTTGACATTATATCCCCACCCTTCTTATTTCAATATTTATTATCTCGCATTATATGGTTTGTTTTCAATACTCATAGTATATCCCACTATAAAAAGGCAGCCATCAGACTGCCTTTACTATTTTTTACATATCATGTGATGCGTTATTTTTCTGCCTCGAATGATTCTTGTTTTTCACTTTATGCGAGCCACTTAGCGGTTCGCCATATGGTTGCTTGGGACTTTTCGGTAAATTCGGTTCTTCCTGTTGCTTTGGACCTTTTGGATTTTTTGACATACTTATTCTCTCCTTTCCTTTTATACAGTTAGTTTTTCGAAAAGACTAACGATTTATGCATGAAAACATCTATCCGAAAGAAGTGATAATTTGATATGATTACATGAGTAAAGTTCAAATGAATTTGAGGTGACATAATGAAGGCAACGTTAATTGGAATTCTTTCTGCTTTATTTTTCTCTGTTACATTTGTATTAAACCGTGCAATGGAACTTGATGGTGGGAGTTGGGTATGGAGCGCTACGTTACGCTTTTTCTTCATGCTTCCCCTGTTGCTCATAATAGTTGGTTATAAACGAAATGTCAGACCTGTGTTTACACATATTAAAAACCAACCACTTCCATGGATCATATGGAGTACAGTTGGATTTGGATTGTTTTATGCACCACTTACATTTGCAACTATTTATGGACCAGGCTGGCTTGTCGCAGCAACTTTTCAAATTACGATTATTGCGGGTTCCCTGCTCGTACCATTTTTAAATAAGAAAAGGAAACAGCGAATACCAATGCAAAGTATACTTATATCGTTGGTAATACTTACTGGTGTCTTTCTCATGCAGTCAGAACACGCGTCATCAGTACCCATCATTAATGTTATATTATGTGTAATTCCTATTATTATTTCTGCATTTGCCTTTCCACTTGGAAATCGTAAAATGATGCAGGTTGTGAATGGTCAATTAAACACGTTCCAACGTATTTTGGGGATGACAATTGCAAGCATGCCATTTTGGATTTTCTTATCTATCTATGGAATGGCAACACAGGGTGTGCCTAGTTCAAGTCAAGTTTTACAAACATTTATAGTGGCCGTTTCATCCGGTGTTATTGCAACCGTATTATTTTTCTACGCTACTGAACTTGTCAATCATGATAATCACAAGCTTGCAGCAATTGAAGCAACTCAGTCTGGGGAAGTTATCTTTGCCCTATTTGGCGAGCTACTACTGTTGAGTGCACCGTTACCAAGTGGTATTTCATTCATTGGGATGGGATTAGTTGTGGCAGGAATGATCTTACATAGTGTAGTATCATCACTTGGGAATCGAAAACAATTACTTATTTATAAAAAGGTTTCTTGAGAATAAGAAAAGCTCAGAGCGCTTTGAAAGACACGACAAGCATAAGCAGAGCGTGCAGTGTGGGTGCTTTGCTCGCGCGGAAGCGAACTGCTTATGTCTCGAGCGTTTTTCAAGGCGCTGGAGCTAGACCGATAATCGCTAAAATTTTATACTTTTTTTATGCGTTCCTTTCTTCCCGTGCCATTGCTTCTCGTTCCTGAGCCGGTGTCGTTCCTTTTATAAAGAAAGATAAAATTAGCCCAATAAAGGTTAGGGCTGTCACCACATAAAAAGCAATATTAACTCCATGGATAAGTCCACTTGGGTCTCCCGAGCTAAGTGCTGAGGCTGTCATAATCGTAATCAGAACGGCTGTACCAATTGATGCAGCTACTTGACGCATTGTGTTGTTCATCGCTGTACCATGTGGTATAAGCCTGTTTGGTAACTGGTTAAGTCCAGCAGTCGTCGCAGGCATCATCACCATGGAAATACCAAACATCCGAATAGCAAAAACAACGGTTAAATAGGTCAATGACGTGTTAGCTGTTAGATCAGTAAACAAAAAGGAAGTCACTGTTACAATCGTCAAACCGGTAATGACTAGCCAACGGGCACCAATTTTGTCAAATATTCTTCCTGTTACTGGTGACATGAATCCCATCAACAATGCTCCGGGCATAATCATAATTCCAGATTCAATCGCTGTAAAGCCAGCCATATTTTGCATATATATTGGAAGCATTGTTTCTGCGCCAATGAGCCCAATAAATGCAATCATTCCAATCACAGTCGTAATGGTAAACACTTTGTACTTAAATACACGAAACTCTAAAATCGGTTGTTTCAACTTAAACTGTCTGGTTATAAAAGCGGTAAGTGAAATTGCACCAATTAAAAGTGATAACATCACATAAAAACTTGTCCATCCGTAATTACCTGCACTACTAACCCCATATAATAAACCACCGAAACCAAGTGTAGATAACACAATAGATAAATAATCTACCTTAGGAAAGGTTCTTGTTGTGACATTTTTCATCACAAAATATGCGATAATTATATCAATAATTGCAAATGGCAAAATAATATAAAACAAATATCTCCATGGATAATGCTGAACAATCCACCCAGATAATGTTGGTCCAATTGCAGGAGCAAACGAAATAACCAGTCCTACCATTCCCATCGCGGACCCACGTTTTTCAATAGGGAAAATCAATAAAAATATTGTCATCATTAATGGCAACATAATTCCGGCCCCGGAGGCTTGGATAATCCTTCCTATCATTAAGACAGCAAAATTTGGAGAGAGTGCACAAACGAGTGTACCCACTGCAAAAATGATCATTGCCGTTAAAAATAACTTACGTGTTGTAAATGTCTCAATCAAAAAAGCTGTAATAGGTATCATGATGCCATTCACTAACATAAAAATGGTCGTTACCCATTGAGCTGTATTTTCCGTTAGGTTCAAATCTTCCATAATATGTGGAATTGCCGTAGCTAATAATAATTGATTTAGAATAGCAATAAAAGCGCCAGAGAGTAACACTGCAACGATTGGAAACTTATTTATATTTTTTAAATCCCCTGAATAATCCTTTTTCAAGACTTTCCCCTCCTCTTCATGTGCGCTTTTTTCAGTTGTAGATTAATCTGCATGATAAGAATTATATGGAAGTTGTGACCGTACTGTCAATGATAGGGGCTTAGTTTTTTTCTAAACAGGGTGATATACTATTACGATAAATCATGCATTAAAAAAGAGGAGATACACGATAAAATTGAAAGTGAAGCTGATATTATTCGAAGCATTTACAAGGATGAATGGATGATGGATGTCTTAGAAGCAGCATAATCATCAGACTTACCAGATTGGTGGATTTGCGCAGGATTTGTTCGGTCCAAAACTTGGGATGTTATCCATGGATTTGATGAAAGGACTCCCACCCGACGATGTTGACGTTGATTATTTTGGTAAAAAATCCATAGATGAAACCGAAGAAAAACGTCTAGAAATACTCGGATGCACAGTATAAATAACATGGAACCTTATTCAAGTACGGAGGATGCTATCGCGAAGCTTCCAGGAACGGTGACATCCATAGGTGTAAAGCTAGTCGTGACTTTGCCACATGGTGCTGAAGATATTCTGAATATGGTTACAATTAAGTAAATTGTAACATTACTAAAAATAAAAAGTTTGTATGATACAATAATCATGTATTCATAACTTTTCGATGAGGGGACTGGTAAAATGTTTGGAAAAGTGGCGTCAGATGTACTTGGTATTAGTGATGTTGGAAAAGTAATCAAACCGGTAGATTTCGATAAGGTTGACTCAGATGATTACGTCATGCATGAAGATGACGAAAAAATATTCTTTTTGATTAAATCGCGTTCAGATGAATATTGTTTCACAAACAAAGCATTAATTCATGTGGATGGAACAAGTGCGGCAAGCAAAAAACGCACGCTTCGTCGTTTTGATTACCGTTACAATATCATCTCAGAGGTTACTTTAGAAACAGCCGGGACGTTGGATAGGGATGTCGAAATCCAGTTCAAAATGGGCCAAAACATTCACAGCATTGATGTTCATAAGGATCACCTAGACGAACTTAAGGATTTATACAAAGCACTCATCACGATTACAGAAACGATTAAGAATAATGAAACATACATTAACTACTCTAGACAAAGCCTTGATTTTGCTTCCTCTACTTTAAGTAACAGTAGAAGCAATGAAAGTAAATTGTCTGATGAGTTTAAAGAAATCAATGAAGCTGTTTTTGATTGGCTTGTTGAGAATAAGGATAAGTACAGTGTGAAAGATTTTGGCTACGTTTTTGAACGTTATATAAACAATTAATAAATAAGGCAACCCGTCAACGGTGGCGTGTTGTCTTATTTATTGGGGATGGGCTCTCACAAGTTAAAACTATTAATTCATCCACTCCAAAAATTCGAGGCGATTTCCAAAAGGATCATCTAAGTAAAATCTATTTGCACCAGGAAGCCTGTCGTCAACTAAAAAAGATACATTATTTTCATTCAGATGCTCCTTTAATGCTTCAATATTTTTAACATGAAACGCTGGATGGGCTTTTTTCGCAGGAGTAAAATTCTCTTCCATTCCAATATGGAGCTGAATCATTCCTCCCCTGAACCAAACCCCACCATTCTTTTGTAGTATCTTTGGCTTTTCTATTTCCCTAAAGCCTAACAAATCCTTAAAAAACGCCCTCGCCTTGTTTTCCTTATTTACCGGTGCTGCAAGCTGTACATGGTCAATCACTTCGTATTGATAAGTCATATTATCTTCCTCCTTCACTTTATATGATAGCTTATCAGCGCTATTAAAAATAATACTGAATTGCAATCAACTATGTAAGGTTTTGATTATACCCCACAATACAAAAAGATCAGTCTCAATTAAGAAACTGATCTTTCTTGGATTGCTATCACGTATAGCGTTATTTCTCTAAGGGATGACGCTTATTAACGTTACTATTTTGATCCCCATTAAAAACCTGATCTACTGCTTCATAAGCATTCACATAACCAGCTCCTGCTTCCCATTCCTCATAACCTGGCATGTCAGTTGCTGTTAGTTGTATTATCTCTTTTATCTCAGCAGGAGATAATACTGGATTTGCTTCCAGCATTAACGCGACGATTCCTGCCACGTGCGGTGTCGCCATAGAAGTTCCACTCATTGTTGTGTAGAAAGGTAAATATGCAGGGGCAATCAATTCTGCATCTTTTGCCGCGCCCAATGATGAAACAGGTGCTACTGTTCTTGTTGAAATAATATCAACACCTGGTGCGGTTATGGTCGGGCTGTCTTCCCACGTCCATGTTTCCCCGTCAATTTCAAATGTGCCACCTTTACCTTCCGTCCCACGTGAAGAAAAATCAGCTAGTGTACTACCATCCTTCTCACCTGCCGCAACCGAAATAACCCACGGTGCTTTTGCGTATGGATTATGCGTATTTTCCTCTGGTCCAGCATTTCCGGCGGCGAACAAAACGGTAATTCCACGATCGTATGCTTTCTTACTTGCTATATTTACAGGATCATTCGGATCAAACTCCCCCGTTGACCCCCATGAATTTGTAATCACGCGAATATTATATTCAGACTGGTGTGTAACGGCATAATCAAAACCACCGATAGCATCTAAAATAAATAATGCTGCACCTGAACCATAACCAATTAAATCAGCACCAGGAGCAACCCCTTCATACAATCCACCAGACATTTCACCTGTTCCTCCAACAGTACCAGCAACATGTGTACCATGACCTGAATTCGTATCTGTATTTGGCACATTCTCAACATAGGTTATTGGCAATAGGTCTGGTGCCAAACTGTTTAAATTTGCATTTGCCATAACATTTTCCACTAGATGTGTGCCATATTCAAGATCTTGATGAGTGCCATCTACACCACTATCATTTATAACAACCCCAATTCCCTTTCCACTTACAGGAAGGCCACCGTTTTGTTTTCTCATTTGCTCATCGGTTCGAACTTTATCAACCCCTGTAAGATCGGTCGAATCCGAATTATAATAGGAAAGTTTACGATTAAGATAAATGGAACGGATAGTGTCATTACTTTTCAAGGAATCAATCTGCTTTTTTGTAATAACTGTTGCTATCATTGGTAAAGATCTTAAGGTTATTCCTTTTGTAACTCCATTTTTTTCTAAGATGTTTAAATTTTCAATTGTAGGTTTGTCATCCCCGTAAAAGGTAATGATAACCTCAAATTGACTCTCACCATCTTCTATAGCCTGCTGTAATAGTGGATCAATTGTTACTGTCTCTGACGTGGCATTAACTTTATTCAATCCACTAAATAAAAGTGGGAACACTAAGCCTACTATTAAGATTAAATGAATAAATTTCTTCAATTGCTTCTCCTCCTGATTTTAATTAAATTTTCTATCACTTTAATTATGAATTAGGAAGGCAAATTTTTCTATTGAGCAAAGGTTATAAAAACAATTAGTAAAGGAACTATTTCTTGCTCATACAAAAGTATTAGTAGATTAGTACTTTAGAAGAAAAGTTATCAACTTGAACGCCAAAATCTTTAAATTTCTATTACATGTAATCAGTTTACGCACTTAATTATTCTTTTTGTCTTTTAATGATGGAATTGGAACTAGTTGATTCTGCACTGCATGAATAATTACTTGCGAACGGCTTTTTACATTCAATTTTTTAAATATCTTACTCACGTGTATTTTAACAGTCTTATCACTTATAAAGAGTTTTCCGGCAATTTCCTTATTACTTAAACCTTCTAGCAAGCACATTAGCACCTCTTTTTCACGTTCACTTAGTTCACCTGATTTTTCATCCTCCATTCCACTTTTTTGTTGGTGAAAGGATAACAACTTTTTTGTCATAGAAGGATGAATAACAGACTCTCCATTTGCAACTGTTCTTATTGCTTCTATAACCTGTTCGGAAGGAGCATCTTTTAATATATATCCATCCGCACCTTCACGAATGGCTGCCATAAAATATTCTTCATGACTATGCATCGTTAATATACAAACTTTTATGGCAGGAAATTCTTCTTTTAAAATTCGAGTAACTTCAATTCCGTTTCGATTAGGTAAATTAATATCCATTAAAACAATATCAGGTTTAATGTGGCCAATCTTAATTAAAGCATCATCGCCTGAAACCGCTTCTCCTACAACTTTAATATCATTTTCCAGTTCAATAATGTTTTTCAAACCGTCCCTTAGTACAGCATGATCATCAACTAACATAACCTTTATCATCCTTCACCCCCCCTTCTAAATCCATTTTTGGAATAATAACGGAAATTTCTGTGCCCTCTTCAACCTTACTATTTATTTGCAAGGTACCATTAATTTTTTCAACGACTTCATTCATATTTAATATTCCAAAATGAGAATTTTCCGCAGCCTTAATCATTTCATGAAAAAGAGAGAATCCCACACCATAATCCTTCATTCGCAGGAATATTTGTTGTGGTTGATAGCTTAACAGAATATCAATACTTTCCGTTTTACTATGTTTCAAACTATTCGTTATGCTTTCCTGAAAAATATCAAATAACACCTTTTCAGCCATTGAGCTTAAGGAACATTCTATTCCACGAACTTCAAAACTCACCTTAACATTGTATTCTGGATTTATATTTTCTATCTTCTTTGTTATTGCTGGAATTAATCCAACACGTTCTGTCGGATAAGGCCTAAGCGCATAAATAGATTCACGTACCTCTTTTAAGCTGTTCCTTAGCTTAGAAATACTTCCAGAAATTAGTTTTAATGTCTCATCAGGCTTCGCTTGAAATTTACGTTCTGCTGTTTCTAGACTCATTATCGCACCTGCAAGTGACTGGGCAACACCATCATGAATTTCTCTAGCAATACGATTTCTTTCCTCAAGAATAAGTCTCTTTTCTTGTTCTTTAATCAATGTTCTTGTTTTTATTATAATAGCCAATTGATTAGCAAATGTAGCAATTGAACTTATGTCGTCCTCACCAAAACTTTTTGTACGACTACGACCAACAATTAAAATACCTACAATCTCATTGTCTATCATTAGAGGGGCATACACAAATGACTTAATATGTACATCAAAGTAAGCTGTACCTATGCCAATATCGATTTTACGATTCTCAAAAGCAATTGTTTTTTTCATGCCTTCAACAATTTCAATCTCTGCGTCAGTTAGTTCAAAGTCTTTTTTGATTCCCCCTTCTGCGTACCTTTTAATCCACTTTTCATTCTTCCTCACCCATAAGCCACTTGCATCTACATCCACAAAAGCATGGAATCTTGATTTCATACTATCCAGCCAATCCTCTGTTGGAACCATCGTATTTAATTCTGATGTTATGGAAAATAAAGCTTTTAATCTGTTTTTCTCCTTTTTGAGTCGGAAAATAACTGCACTAAGTAATGAGAGCCCAACAAGGGGTGAAAAGAAAAAGAAAAAAGAGAAAAAGTCAACATTTCCTCTATTTTGGCTTCCAAGTAAAAATAACGTAAACCCATAAATTAATGAGATAAATGCACTGTTTAATTCTGATATTGATTTTTGTTTCCATGCTTGAAAAGGATAGATTTGAGGACGTAAGGCTAAAATAATATCAACCATTAAATTGTTCAAAATATGAAAAGAAAGTAGGAGTAAGCCATATTTTAAAACTTCATCAATAAATGCGGTATTATAAAAAATGTAAGGCTCAACTATTTTTATTAACTTAACAGCAATGTAAAAACTCAACACCAATTGGGCTGTATTAAAAAGGATAATACGTAAAGGCCGTTTACTAATTAGATTCACTACAAATAATGTAATTGCATAAATGATCAGGGTATAAGCGAGACCGTATGTAAGATAAAGTGTAAAGACTATAGGGAAATTAATTGTAGTATTGCCCTTCCAAACAGGGATGGGATAGTACTCACAAATTGCTATAAATACAGCAAATAACACTAGAATGATAGGTTCTTTAGGAGTATGTAACTGGAATGAATAAAAGAGGACAATCCCAGCCCCAATAATTGATATAATGGTCATAAGTATTTTTGCGTTTGATTCTTTCTGTTGTATGAGATGTTGTCGATTCATCTTAGCACCCTATTTCAAAATATAAGTTACTATAAATTCTATACGAAGTTAATGATTATGCCAAATATTATTAATAATATAAAAAGTCTAGACTAGTCTAATGAAGAGACACTGACCAATCTAGACCCAAACCCAATAAGTTTGTATGATGATTTTCTCAAAAGTAGAGAGACATTACTATTCACTAAATGGGTTAGTTAATTAGTACAAAAGTACTATATATTAAAAAAAGCGCAAGCTCCTTGAGAGACACGACAAGCATAAGCAGAGCGGTGTAGTTTGGGTGCTTTGCTCGTGCGGAAGCGAACTGCTTGTGTGTTTAGGTGCTGGAGCTAGACATATAATCGCCAAAATTTATGCTTTCTTTGCTACTAAAAAACCTATCCAATAAACGCAAAAAGACCAGCTCCCAAAAGGAAACTGGTCTTCATTAATTTTAAAAGTTATAAGCCACAATTGCCGTATTTCAAATAAAAAGTTTTAAACCACCACTCCTCAAAGTGGGTGTTTGCAAAAACCTTCCTGTCTTCCTCTCATTGAAGGCCCGACATTTCAGTTCTTATATAAAACTCCCTATTATAATGTTAGAGGTTAAAACTTAAATTAATACGAACAATGTAGCTTATTTATATCTTACACCTTACCACTCAAAATGACAATAGAAATTTTACCCATTTATTGCATTTATCTTTTTGGTTATCTTTTTGTATTCGTTTTTTTAGCTCTGTCTTCTAACTCTGAATGTGGTCTTTGATTTGCCACATCCTCTGTATTACCTTGTGGGTTCACACTTGAATTTACTTTTCGCTTATTATAGTTGTCATTTTTTTCACTCACTTGAAACACCTCCATTTGGTAGTGTTTCAATTTCTGTATTCATTTATGCAATCCTATTTTTCACCAAGATCCTCATACTCATCACGCAGGGCTCTCTTTAAAACCTTCCCACTTGGATTCTTAGGCAATGTTTCTGCAAAATCCACATATTTTGGCACCTTAAATGTAGATAATTTGGATTTACAAAAATTAATAACATCATCTTTTGTAATACTTGCATCTTTTTTCGGTACAATAATTGCGGTGACGGCCTCAATCCAATATGCATCAGGAATACTAACCACTGCTGCTTCGGACACGCCGTCCAGCTGATAAATTGTTTCTTCTACTTCTCTGCTGGAAACATTCACACCACCCGTATTGATCATGTCTTTTTTCCGATCGACAATCGTGACATAACCTTCATCATCCATCACACCTAAATCCCCACTGTGGAACCATCCACCTCGAAAAGCTTCCGCTGTCTTTTCAGGATCATATAAATATCCTTTCATTATATGTGGTGTACGATGGACAATCTCCCCGATCTCATTGCGTGGGACTTCATTATCCTCATCATCAACTATTTTCGTCTGTACATTTAATGAGGCTTTTCCGGCTGAACCTAATTTCCGGAGCTGATCCTCCGGTTGCAGCGCTGTAGCAAGTGGGGACACTTCTGTTTGTCCATAAAAGTTCCAAAACTTTGCGTTTGGCAGGCGTTCAGCTAATTCTTTTAAGATTTCCCTTGGCATAATAGCAGCGCCATAATAGCATTTCTCCAATGTGGAGAGATCTTTTTTATCGAAATCCGGATGACGCAATAATGCTATCCAAACTGTAGGTGGACAAAATAACTGTGTCGCTCCTTCTTCTTCAATTGTTTTTAATATCGCTTCAGGACTAGCAGCACCAAGAACTATCCCACTTGAACCAATATAAACACTCGGCCCTAAAAATACATGTAATTGAGCGCTATGATAAAGCGGTAATGCGTGAATTGCAACGTCTCGCGCCTCCATCTTCCCATCAACAATACAACTTACATACTCACTTACTAAGCTTTTATGTGTGAGCATAACCCCTTTTGGTCGTGACTCTGTGCCACTTGTATATAAAACATGAGCAAGGTCATCATCGGCAAGGTCAGCGTCAACAAAATCAGTAGGCTGACTTCTCTTCAGAACTGACAATAACTCCCAATCAGACACTATTCCCTCTTTTTCAAAATTTGCTGGAACATCCATTAAGTATCGGTGTTTAATTTCAAGTGTTTCTGACGATTTATCCAAAACTGGAGCGAATTCTTCTGACGCTATAAAACCACTAACTTTCGCATGCTCTAAAATATACTGAACATCTTCTACTGAAAGCATATAATTGATAGGAATCATTACAGCTCCTATACGCGCTAAGGCAAAATTAACTACTACGAAATCCAAGCTATTTTTAGACATAACTGTAATCATTTCGCCTTTTTGCATTCCTCTTTCCAAAAAAGCGTGTGCTGTCTGATTCACCAAATCATCCAAATCGGCATAGGAAAGACGATGTTCTTGATAGGTAATAGCGAGCTTATTAGGATTCCGATCCCTTGTCCGCGCTAGTAAATCACCTAATGTATTTCTTCTTGCACGTTCCAACGTATTAGAAAGTGATGTCTGTCCATTTGTCTGCATGTTCATATGCCACCCTTTTTAAATTGAATTTTCTTTCTTTTATTTTATTTCAGATAACTCAGAATGGCAAGGCTTTCTTTTTATATTATTGACATAACATGATCCAACAAAAAAGGCCATCCGATAAGATGACCTGATCAATGACTATTTATTCTGTTACAAGTTGTAATTCAACTGGAATAAATTCTTCTACTTTGTCTCCAGCAGCGACTTTTCCTGCCGCCTCAATAGCCTTTTGCCCTATAAGTTTTGGTTGCTGAGCAACTGTTGCATCCATACGGCCATCTTTAACTGCTGCACGAGCATCATCTGTTGCATCAAAACCTACTACGACAACTTTCTCTAACATGCCGTTTGATTCTAACGCTTGTACTGCACCAAGTGCCATTTCATCATTATGAGCAAATACTGCATCAATCTGGTCTACGCTTTGAATAATGTTTTCCATAACAGTTAAACCTTCTGTTCGGTCAAAGTTAGCTGATTGCTGCGCTACAACTTCAATACCATCAATGGCATCGATAATATTATGGAATCCTTCTCCACGTTCGCGCGTTGCCGATGCACCTGGGATCCCTTCTAATTCGACTACATTCCCACTATCTCCAAGTTGTTCAGCAATGAATTTCCCTGCCATTTCTCCACCTGCTACATTATCTGAAGCGATATGTGTAACAACTTCGCCCCCCTCTGCACTTCTATCAACCGTGATTACCGGAACACCAGCATCATTTGCCAATTGAATTGCAGAAGTCACAGCTGCTGAATCAGTAGGGTTTATTAAAAGTACGTCTATTTCCTGCTGTAATAAATCTTCAATATCGCCTAACTGTGTTGCTGCATCATTTTGTGCATTTGAAGTAAGGACTTCATAACCCGCTTCTTTTGCAGCCGCTTCCGCACCATCACGCAACGATACAAAAAATGGGTTGTTTAATGTAGATATCGATAATCCAATTTTTAACTTACCCTCTAATCCACTATCACTTGCTTCTTCTGATTCATCTGATGAACCAGGTTTTTCAGTTGAGCAAGCTGCGACAATTACCAATAATAATGCTAAAACCCCTAATGTCTTAATCCATTTATTCATGTGTGTTTCCTCCTATAAGTTTTTATTTAAAGCTGTTTCTAAAAGATTGTTGTTTTTGCTACAAAATCAATAAACTACGGTAGTGCGGCAACGCCCGATTCCGCTTCGGACAGTCGCTTTCCGCGGGCAACGCTTCAGCTTCCTCGGAAGCAAAAACCGTTCCTGCGGGATCTTCAGCTATTGCTTTTCTAAGCAGGAGTCGACTGCCCTACGCTCCAACCAAACGCCGTGCTAGCGAAGGAAATATACGAAGACTCCAGCGAGGAGGCTCAGCGCAAGCCCTAAGGTGCGCGTAGTGTATTTCCGGAGCGGTATGTTATGACACAATTTTTCGCAAGGATTAAATAACAACAAAACTTACGAAAAGAGCCTATTTAAGAGATGCTCGAATCAAGCATCATCATACTTCTTTATTTAGAACGTCGATCAAGCAATACGGCGAGTAGAATGACGCCACCTTTAACAATTTGCTGGTAAAATGATGACACATTCAACAGGTTTAAACCATTATCTAATACACCGATGATCAATGCACCAATTAAAGTACCAACGATTCGACCGCGACCACCCATTAAGCTTGTACCACCGATAACAACTGCTGCGATTGCGTCTAGCTCATACATCGATCCAGCGGTTGGTTGTGCAGAATTTAATCGACTCGTTAAAATGATTCCTGCCAATACAGATAACATACCAGTTAATGAATATACCCAGATTTTCACACGATCAGCTTTAATTCCTGAAAGTGTTGAAGCTTCTTCATTTCCCCCGACTGCATATACTTGTCTTCCAAAAACTGTTTTGCGGAGAACGAAGAATAATATAAGAAATACACCTAGCATCACTATTACCGGGAAAGGAATACCGAAAATATAGCCACGACCAATCATTTCAAATGTGAAGCTATCAGATAAACCAGTAATCGGTCGTCCATCTGTGTATACAAGTGTTGCCCCTCTGAAAATAGTCATGGTTGCTAAAGTTGCGATAAACGGTGCCACTTTTCCTTTAGTAATGATGAGACCGTTCACAGCACCTAATACTAAACCTATCAATAGACCTACAAAGACAGCTAATAGTGGGTCCATTCCGCTTGTCAGCATTCCTGCCGTAAGTGCGCTGCCTAACGCCAAAATAGAACCAACAGATAAATCAATGCCAGCAGTCAAAATAACAAACGTCATACCAAATGCAATTAAAGCATTAATCGAAACCTGGCGTAACAAGTTTAAAATATTATCAAATGTAAAAAAGTCATCACTTAGAAAACCTAGTATAATCATTATTAGAATGAGTCCTATAAATGGACCAATTTTAGCAAAGTTTGTAACTAGTAGTCTTTTCATTTTGCTTCACTCCCTCCCGTAGCCGCCGTCATAATTTTCTCCTGGTCGGCTTCATGTCGTTCAAATGTACGTGTGATCTTACCCTCGTGGATTACCATAATACGATCACTAACACCTAGAATTTCCGGAAGTTCTGATGAAATCATGATAATAGCTACACCTTTTTCAGTTAGTTCATTCATAATGGTATAAATCTCTTTTTTGGCACCTACATCCACACCTCGAGTTGGCTCATCAAGAATGAGAAGTTTGGGATTAATTCCAAGCCATTTTGCGATAACAACCTTTTGTTGGTTACCACCACTTAAGGATTTGACTTCTTGCTCTCCACCAGTGGTTTTCACCTTAAGGCGAGTAATCAAATCGCCAATTAGGGTGTTCTCTTTTGACGATGAAATAACACCTTTGCTAGAAATCGCTTTCATATTTGTAAGTGAAATGTTTTCACGGATTGATGAATGTAAAACTAACCCTTTTGCTTTTCGGTCCTCCGTAATAAATCCGATACCCGCACGAATAGCGTCGAGTGGATGGCTAATCGCTAGTGTTCTCCCATCTAATGTAACATTGCCATTACTTTTCTTATCGTAGCCAAAAACAGTCTCCATGATTTCTGTTCGACCAGCTCCCATTAGCCCTGAGACACCAAGAATTTCACCTTTTTTTACATGGAAATTAATGTTCTGGAATAAACCTTTTCGCTCCAAATCCTTCACTTCAAAAACTATATCTCCAATATTTCCGGTTCTCACGGGGAAGCGTTCTCCAAGTTCTCGACCTACCATCATTTTCACAATCGCGTCGAAACTTGTTTCCGAGATAATTTCTGTGCCAACGTACTCACCATCACGCAATACAGTTATCCGATCGCAAATGGTGAATATTTCTTCCATTCTATGAGAAATATAAATAATTCCTACTTCTCTTTTCCGCAAATTCTCAACTACCTTAAAAAGATTCTCTATTTCTCGTTCTGTTAAAGCGGCTGTAGGTTCGTCCATTACAATCAGCTCCGCGTCAGTTGCCAGGGCACGTGCAATTTCGATCATCTGTTGTTTTCCAACTGATAAATCCCCTGCTGACTCATCCGGTTGAATGTTTGTCACACCTAATTTACGTAAGCTTTCTCTTGTTTGCTTTTTCATTTCTTTTGTATTTAAAATACCTGTTTTACCAAACGTCAATTCTTTCCCTAAAAACATGTTTTCTGCAACAGTCAAATGTGGGATAATATTTAATTCTTGATGGATCACAACTATCCCTTCTTTTTCTGCCTGTTTTGGACTTGAAAAATCTACTTCTTCACCTTTCACCTTTATTAATCCATCATCACGAGCATGAATTCCAGTTAAAACTTTAACCAACGTCGATTTACCCGCACCATTTTCCCCCATTAATGCATGAACTTCACCAGGTAGTACCTGAAAGTGAACATCTTTTAATACTTGATTTCCTGAAAAAGATTTATCAATATGTTCCATTTCAATAAAAGGTGCTACAGTCATTTTTATCACCCCATTCATTTAAAAAATTACGCCCGCATGCAATACGACATTTGCATAAGGTGTTGCTTCCCCTGTACGAATCACAGCCTTTGCACGTGGAATAGCCGCTTTTAAATCCTCGTGTGACACGTACTCAATCGGAATATTTCGATAGGATGTTTTAACTTTTTTAAGCAATTGATGATTTTCACTCTTAACTTCTGTTGCCATTGTCAAGTTCTCCACTTCCATATCATCCAGTACTGCTTGTAACACTGACCAGAAGCTTGGTGTTCCGAGTGAAATTGATAGATCAATACACTGTACATCTTCTGATATTGGCAGTCCACAATCTGCGATAATAATTGTATCTGTATGTCCGATGCGTGCAAGTACTGCTGCAATTTCTCGATTTAGAATGCCTGACTTCTTCAATTACTTAACGTGCCCCCTTAAAAATCCTTCTACTTCCTTCACTGTTGGCATACCGCCCTGTGCACCAATCTTTGTTATGGATAAAGCAGCGGCAGCATTTGCAAACATAATTGCGTCACTGAGTTTCTCGCCATTTCCAAGTTTAAGAGCGAGAGCACCGTTGAATGTATCACCTGCTCCAGTTGTATCTATTACTTCTACATGATGACTTGGTAGATATTTTCTTTCATTATCTTCAAAAAATTGTACGCCACTATCCCCACATGTTGTGATGATTTTCATATTAGAAGAAGTATTAACATGCTGTTTCATTGACTCCATTTCAATTTCGTTAGGGGTTAGATACGTTACTTTCTCCAATAATTCAATTGGCAAATCTTGATAAGGTGCAGGGTTAACAACCACTGGAATATTACATGCATGAGCAAGACTGGTAGCGTACATAACTGTCTCAAATGGAATTTCTAGTTGAAGTAAAAGTACATCACTATCTTCAATTAAGGATCGGTGAAGTTCTACTACTGCTGGTGTTACCATTCGATTCGCACCAGATGCAACTATAATTCGGTTATCATTTTCCGTCAGAATAATATTTGCTATCCCTGTGGCTGTATCAGGAATTGTCTGAATCCCATTTACTGAAACTCCCTCTGATTTAAGATGCTTTAAAAGCGTTTCACCAAAAGGATCATTACCAACTGCTCCTATCATGTTTACACTCGCACCAAGCCGGGCAGCAGCAACTGCTTGATTCGCACCCTTTCCTCCAGGGTAGGTAGCAAAATCTCCACCAATAGTGGTTTCCCCCTGCATCGGCATTTCCTTGGTGGAAACAGTTAAATCCATATTAATACTTCCTACCACACAGACAGTTGGCTTGTTAAGCATGTGATTACCTCCTTGCTTTTGTTGATTGACGCTCTATTAGTTGCACAGACAATTCTTCATTCTGGGGTGTGTAGCCTGGTTCATTAATTTGATGTATTAACATTTCGGCAGCACGTGCACCTATCTCATATATTGGCTGTGCCATCGTTGTAAGTGAAGGTGTGGTCGTTTTTCCAAGGGCAATTCCATCGTATCCAATGATTGATAATTCCTCAGGTACACGTATACCTAATGCTTCAGCAGCCTTAAGCGCACCTACACCCATCACATCATTCGCAACAAATATCCCGTCAATTTCTGGATGGGCCTTAAGCAAAGTTGTAGTTGCTTCCATTGCCTTTTCAAAATTGTACTCACCTGATGCAATATAACTGGACAAAAACCATTCTGTATTCTTTACTTCATCTAAATATCCTCGCATCCGCTGCGTTGTATTGCTGACATAATCCGGACCACATAAATGTGCAATACGCTTACATCCCGTTGCCTTTAGATGCCGAACAGCCTCTCTTGCACCTACACGATTATTAACCGTAACTGATGGTAAACTAGAACTTAACTTACGATCCAGGGCAATTATCGGCGTATCAATTTTATTTAAATAGTTATTTGTTATGGAACTCGATACCACTATAATTCCATCAACTGACTTTTGTTGCAGCGCGTTCAAATAAGTCAATTCTTTTTCAATACTGTCATCAGTATTACAAAGCACAAATGTATAGCCGTGGCGATTCGTCATATCCTCTACAGCACGTGCGAGCTCAGGAAAGAACGGATTCATAATATCAGGAACAAATAATGCAATCATTTTCGAACGTCCTTTAAAAAGGCTTCTCGCTACATCGTTCGGCCGATAATTCAACTTCTCAATTGATTCATTCACACGCACCTTGGTTGAATGATTCACATAACCATTACTATTTAATACTCGAGAAACAGTAGCCGTTGAAACATTCGCAAGCTTTGCTACATCCTTAATGGTAGCCATATTAAAACCACTTTCTGAATAGAATATAATCCCACGCAATGTGTAACCCGTTACATATTGCTGAAAATAAAAAACATATAAAACATTTTATTTTATGTAACCCGTTACACATGCAATGATAAAGCGTTTTCATTCACTAGTCAATACCAAATTGCAAAAAAACTGGACATAAGCACCATGCTTATGTCCTGATCTGATTTATATGTGACTTAGGAAGGAACTAAAACGCCATCGAGTTCTTTACTGATTTCTTTTGAACGTTTTGCTGCATTGTTTACGGCTTGAGTAATGGCTTCCCCACCATTGTGTTTCTTCAGGGCATCTAATCCTGCTGCAGTCGTACCATTTGGTGAAACGATATTGTCAATTAATTCAGCAGGGGCTTCATCATTTTCCATAATCATTTTTGCCGCGCCGTAAACCGTTTGTGCAGCAATTTTTCTAGCCATTTTGTCGTCCATTCCGCTTACTTTTCCGATGTTCTCCATTTGTTCCATCAAATAATAGAAATAAGCTGGACCGCTTCCTGCTATACCAGTAAAGATATCCATTTGATCTTCCTTAATGACATAAACTTTCCCCATACATTCAAGCAGTTCCTTTATCGCATTAGCATTATGATCACTGGTATGCGTACCCAATGACATTGCTGTAGCAGATTCTTGAATCATACTTGACGTATTTGGCATAACACGAATTACTTCTTGCCCGGTGTTCAGTCTTTCTTCCATATAAGAAGTAGATATGCCTGCTAACACCGAAATTACTACCTGATTACTAGGAAGCAAATCTTTTATTGTAGAAAGTGTTTTTTCTGCTCCTTTTGGCTTCATAGCTAAAATTAGAAAGTCAATCTCATTGTACGGTAATTCTGCTATTGAGGCAGTTCTTACTCCATATTTATCTTCCAGTATATTTAAACGATCGTAATTGCATTTGTTTGTCACAATGATTTGATTAGCTGGTACTTTTTCCGTTTGGATCATTCCAGATATCATTGCTTCTGCCATATTACCGGCACCTAAAAATGCGATTGTTTTTTGTTTTAACATGTAAATCATCCTCATTTGTTTTGATTTCCGTTTGTACTTTCAACCTTTGTATCGTAACATCTGTGTATTTAGTTTCAAGGGGTATACGGAAATTGATGCGTATAAGCTCCAAATAGTTAGAGAAAGCGCTACCATTTGATTTTGAGAGCCACTAAATCATTCCACATCGCTTTTAATCACTTCATATCGCCGAAATTGGAGGAAAGATTTTGGTGAATGAGGCATGCAAGCTAACATCTTACAAAAAAATTCACTTCCTATATGAAATGTGGGAAGTGAAAATATTGCTCATCATCTTCTTATTTACTCTCAATCATCCTTCTAAAAAACTCTCCTTCAATAATCAAGCTCGGAAGAATGCTTTGAAACATCGAAACGATGCCCATTATGCCCGCAATTTCTCTTGGATTATAATAATGATGTAAGAAATCAGGATCAATTGTAACTGAAAATGGCATTTCATCGTGTGCCATATTAATAGCTTTCGTTTTAAGTTCAGATTCCAACAAAATGTATTCCTTTGAACCGACATAGGGCCTTAAATTTTTCCAGCTTTCTTCTAAGAACACTGGAAAATTTGCTAATGCACGGTAATCACTTGCTGCATCATACGCATGATGCTTTTTCATAATATCTAAAAGCAAATCGTGAACTGGTGGCGTTGTTTGATTTATTTTTACTAAATGTATGTTTGGTAAGCCTTGAATGATTCCAGGGCTAATAAACTCTCCATATGCTTCTATACCTTTGATTGGTCGATTACTTAAACTTTCTTTCCAAGCGCTCGCAATTAAGAGTAATTTTGGATTCACATAATTAAAGGTGAAAACAACCCTCCTAATTCTTTCAATCGTTGCTGCATCATAAACCTCTGCCCAATTGAATGGAGGCGCGTTAAGCGAAATGTCTGGATACATCAAGTTTTCAGCAGCTTTTTCCATTTCAGTTGTCAGCATATTCAACCTCACTTGTCCCCACGCAGTCATTAGAAACTTTTCGTAGAATGCTAGTGTGCGAAACATAAAATTAACAATCGGTACCTTCAAGATAAACTGGATATCCTTATATAGATTACCAAGGTTTCCTGTTACTTCATATTCATAAATTTCTGGTATACCATACTCCATTTTTGGTCCATTCACTCCTCCAAATAATCTTCATATTGTACATTTATATGATGAAGGTTAGACCGAGTGAAACTTTTCCTTAGTCCCTTTTCTTCATATAGTATTGTACTAGGAATGGTAGGTATAAAATAAGGAAAGAAATTAATGTTACTAATTCCAAAGACAGTATATACCAAGGGTAATCGCCCAAGTAATCAATTAAGCTAGGATTAGACGGTTTTCTTGCTAAAAACATATAATTTCCACCTGTTGCTTTATTCATGAAAAAAACAAAAAAGGCAATTAAATTTAAACCCAGCATTGATTTCCAAACTGACTTGAAAGTTGGTTTGTACTTTACTACAAAGACCATATAGGTTGATGCTAAAACAATTGATATGTGCGCGGTGAAAAATTGGAAATAGCGAAAGTGCGGGAAATCATAAAACAACTCCGGTGTTAATAAGGCCTGCATGGCTCCTCCTATCCCCAAAAAGAAGGCTATTTCAAACAGAAAGTACTTTTTTGTGAATAACATAAAAACACTTAGATATAAAGATATGGAGCATAGTTGTAAAGGTAAGGTATGCGCTATATCCCAAACCCCATTAAGCAAATACCATATATTTAATGTTAACTCTGAACCAACTAAACCTAAAAGAATAAAGGCTTTTATATAGCTGACACGGCTACTATTTCTGAAATAATAAAGCATCATTATACTTACAATGGTACTAACTAACATGGCTATATGGGGAAGAGAAAATAGAGTAAAGTAATCACCTTCATAATTATAATTAAAATAGTTACTTAGCAACTTAACCCATCCCTAATAATCATATTTCATCTATTTTATATGAAGCAGAAAAAGCGTTGACTGCAAAATAATCCAGTAGCAACGCTTTTTATATATTTTACTGGCTATAAAGATGACAAGCTACAAAGTGATCTGGTTTTACCTCTTGCCATTCCGGCTTAACTTCAGCACAAATATCTTTGGCGACAGGGCAACGTGTACGAAAACGGCAGCCACTTGGAGGATTTACGGGATCTGGAACATCCCCTGTTAAAATAACACGTTCACGCGACCTTTCTATTTCCGGGTTAGGTACGGGAATAGCGGATAATAGGGCTTGGGTGTAGGGATGCAAAGGATCGTCATATAGCTCCTCGCTATCGGCTAATTCTACAAGGTTCCCTAAGTACATGACTGCTATCCGATCGCTGATGTGTTTAACCATGGATAAGTCATGGGCAATAAATAAATAGGTTAATCCCTTATCCACTTGCAGCTCTTTTAATAAGTTGACAATTTGGGCTTGTATGGAAACATCCAACGCTGCAATTGGTTCATCGGCAATAATACACTCAGGTTCTACGGCCAGTGCTCGTGCAATTCCTATACGTTGCCGTTGACCGCCACTAAACTCATGGGGGTACCGGTTAGCATGCTTTTTATTTAAACCTACCAATTCAAGCAGATCATGGACTTTAGCTCTTTTTTCTTCCTTTTTCAAATGAGAATCATGGTTACTGATCCCCTCTGATATAATCTCTAATACTGTCATTCTTGGATCAAGAGATGAATAGGGATCCTGAAAGATCATCTGCATTTTCTTTTTCAACTCTTTTATTTCCCTAGCTGACTTTTTGACTAAGATATCTTCCCCATTGTATATCACTTGTCCAGAGGTCGCATCGTATAGATGATTGATAGTTCGTCCTGCTGTTGACTTTCCGCAACCAGACTCTCCTACCAATCCTAATGTTTCACCTTTATAAATATCAAAGGAAATATCATCTACCGCTTTTAATACTTGCCTTTTTCCTATGCCGAAATGTTTTTTTAAATTTTTAACTTCAAGTAGCTTTTCTTTGTTTCTCATCCATTACCCTCCCACTTCATCAGGCCTTTTCACCCGAGGTGCACGTATATCTTCCAACCAACATGAGACGGTGTGTGTCTTTGAGACTGGGGTCTTATCGGGTGAAAAATCATGACATACTTCCATGACATGTGGACAACGAGCCGCAAAAGGACAGCCTTCTGGTAAATGAGCTAAGTCAGGTGGAGTACCTGAAATCGGAACCAGCGGTACGGAACGATTCGCATGTAATTGTGGCATAGATAATAGTAACCCCCATGTGTATGGATGTTTTGGTTCAAAGAAAATCTCATCTACCGTTCCTGTTTCGATAATTTCTCCAGCATACATCACCGCCACGCGTTGAGCCATATTAGCAACCACACCAAGATCATGGGTAATGATAATAATCGCTGTTCCGGTTTTCTTTTGTAGATCCTTCATCAGGTCTAAGATTTGAGCTTGAATGGTTACATCAAGGGCAGTCGTCGGTTCGTCAGCAATTAACACTTTAGGATTACAGGCCAGTGCTATAGCAATAACTACCCTCTGCCTCATGCCACCTGAAAACTGATGAGGATATTCCTTCATCCGTTCTTTGGCATTAGGAATACCGACAAGTTCGAGCAGATCCTTAGCTTTTCTGGATGCTTCTTTCTTCCCCAGTTCTTGATGCTTTTTTAATCCCTCCATGATTTGTTTCCCAACAGGCATGGTAGGATTTAGTGAAGTCATGGGATCTTGGAAGACCATTGAAATTTCGGATCCACGGATTTTCTCCATTTCTTTTTCGCTGTATTTCAGTAAATCTTTTCCTTCATAAAGGATTTGACCGTTTTTAATAAAACTGTTTTTTTGGGGAAGTACTCTTATTAGGCTTTTCGCAGTCACTGATTTACCTGAACCAGATTCTCCAACAATTGCTAATGTTTCTCCTTTTTCCAATTCAAAGCTTACACCTCGTGTCGCCTTCACCTCCCCATCGTGGGTTCGAAAGGAAACGTGAAGTCCATCTATATCTAATACTTTATCTGCCATAATTGTCCCCCTCCTTATCTCCTCATTTTAGGATCTAGGGCATCCCGTAGTCCATCAGCTAAGAGGTTAAAGCTAATCATAATGGCACTAATAACGATCGCCGGAAATAATAATTTATAGGGAAAGAAGCGCATCGATTTATAACCATCTTCGATTAAGACACCTAAAGAGGCTAAAGGGGGTTGTAACCCAAGCCCTATAAAACTCAAGAATGCTTCAAAAAAGATAGCAGTTGGAATGGTAAACATTAAGGTTACAATAATTGGCCCCATAACATTAGGAATTAAATGTTTCCATATTATCTTTCTATTTGAAGAACCTAAGTTGCGAGCAGCTAAGATGAATTCTTGCCCCTTCAGCTGTAAAATCTGTCCTCGAACGACACGCGCCATACCTACCCACCCCGTAATAATCATAGCTATAATAATGGAGGTAATACCTGGCTCAAGAATGATGATAAATAAAATAATAACAACTAAATTTGGAATTCCCATGAGAACTTCTATGATCCGTTGCATGAAATTGTCAACACGCCCACCATAAAAGGAAGAAATCCCACCATAAACTACACCTATAATTAAATCTAATAGCGCAGCAACAAGAGCGATAAATAAAGAAATTTGTGTACCTTTCCATACTCTAGTCCATAAATCACGACCAAATTCATCCGTACCAAACCAAGATGCTTCGGTGATCCCTCTATTCTGATATTGGTTCGTTCCGTTAACATCCTCGCCATTAAATCCCAGCCATTCTAAACCAGGTACAAGAGGAGGCAAGTTAGAACGCATCAGGTCCTGATCAACGTATGAATATTCATTCATAACAGGTCCAGCTAATGCAATCACGATCAGGAACATAATAGTAATAAGTCCCAAAAAAGCTCCCTTATTTTTTCTTAACCTTCTCCAAGCTTCTTTCCAAAAAGTTACAGGAGGACCCGCAATCTCTTCCCTTTTACTAGAATCAATTGGAGATGGGACAAACATATCCTGGGTAATTTCCCTTTTTCCTGGCCTCATTTCTTATGACCCCCTTTTATACTGATTCGTGGGTCAATAATTCCATATAAGATATCTACTAACAAAACAACTCCGATAAATAGGGCACTGTACATCAATGTAATGCCCATAATGACACTATAATCATTCACTAATACGGACTTCGTGAATTGCTCTCCGAGACCAGGCACTGCGAATATTTTTTCTATGACCAGCGTTCCTGTCATGATCGCTACAGCTAAAGGTCCAAGCATGGTCACAACAGGAATAATAGCATTGCGAATGACATGTTTAAATACAACACCCTTTTCAGTGATACCTTTTGCTTTAGCCGTTACAATATAATCTTGTCCCAGCACTTCCAACATTTCTGTTCGAATAAAACGGGCCACCGTAGCAACAACCATAACGGAAAGAGCAATAGAAGGCATAATGGTATATTCATATCCTTGCCACAGCGCTGCCGGCAACCAACCCAGTCTTACTCCGATATAATATTGCATCAATGCAGCAAAGACAAAGGATGGAACGGACATTCCAAGTACAGCGATAAACACGGATCCATAATCTAAAAAACTATTATGCTTTAAAGCTGAAATAATTCCGAGAATTAAACCAACTAGCGTTCCAAAAACTAGGGCCTGAAACCCAATCAGGGCTGAGGGACCAATTCGACCACTGAGAATGCTGTTCACTGAACGCCCATCATATTGATAGGAGAGACCCAGATCACCTGTTACTAGGTTTCCTACATATTTTAAATACTGAATCGCTACTGGTTTATCTAGTCCATATTTTTCATTCATTAAAATCAACTGTTGTTCGGATAACTTTTCTGGATTACTGAATGGTGTACCTGGAAGAAGTTTGACGAGAAAAAAGGTAACCGATATTACGATAAACAAGGTTAAGAGCATATAACCTATACGTTGAACAATATAACCTTTCACAACCACACCTCACTTATCCTAACTTGTCTGTTAACTAGCAGAGGATGTTCAAAAAGTCACCAAATGATAAATGTCGAATCTCTTCGTTACTCGGTTTTTCCGGTCCTCACGTATTAAAGGCATAGAGGAGCTTCTACTAAAACCGTCAACGTCCTGTGGACAACGTAGAAGTCAGCACAACACGCGCAAGTCCGGTCCTCAAAACGCTCGTGCCTCGACCTTCTAATTTCTAATTCGGCGACTTTTTGAACGTACACTAGTAGAAAAATATAAGGATGCACCATCTATAGCATCCTTATTTTAAAATCTGCAATAATACTTTTTTATTTTATTCTTTGATATACGCCCATTTGAAACTAAATTCAGCACCACTTGGATGATAAGCTAGGTCTTTGACATACAGACGTTGTAGAACAGCATTGGTTACTTGATAAGCTGGCCCAATCGCCGCATCCTCGAATAACATTTTTTCAGCCTCTAACATCATTGCATAACGATCAGCAGGATTCTGCTCTGCATTTATCTCTTCTATAAGAGCATCATATTCAGGGTTGGAGTAACCCATTCTATTTGCGGAACCATCGGTGACCCACATTCCGAGATATGTCATTGGGTCATTGTAGTCTGGTCCCCATGAAGAAATTGAGATACCATAATCTACCGCTTTTTCTAATTCTAATCTTTGCTGGAAAGGAACAACCTTAATTTCGACTGTTAGTCCCGACAAATTTGTTTCTAGCTGATTTTTTAAATACTCCGCCGTTTTCATCATTGATTCATCATCTGAAGACAGTATAGAAATTGTCGCAGTTTCTTTACCAATTTCCTCTAGACCCTTATCTAAAAATGCTTGTGCCTCTTCAAACGTTCCTTGATTGAAAGGCCCATTTAATTCACGAAATTCTTCACCGTCCGGAGAAGCAGAGAATCCCTTTGGTACCAGTGCATATAAAGGCTTTGATCCATTGTTAAGAATGACGTCAGCATGAGCCTCCTTATCCCAACCCATGTCAATTGCACGCCGAATGTTTTCATTTCCTAAAGCTTCGAGGGTGTGATTAAAGCGAAGGAATCTAATTTCAGCGTCGTCTACAAAACTAAATGTTTCGTCGTTCTGATACTGATCAACAGTGGCTGCAGTTAGGTCTACACGATCAAGCTCATGTGTTTCATAAAGGTTTAATTCTGTTGAAGCTTCCTTTACCACAAATGTATTGATCTCTTCTAACTTCACTGTTTCGGCATCCCAGTAATCAGGGTTTTTCTTATATTGCCAGCTTTGATCGTGTTTCCATTCTGATAGAATAAATGGCCCGTTGTATAACATGTTGCTAGCTTCTAACGCATATTGGTCTCCTTGACTCTCAACAAATTCTTGATTTTGTGGTAGAAATGAAGGAAATGTTAAATTTTGTGGTAAGAGGGGATTAGGACCAGACAGTGTAACTTGAAGGGTTTTATCATCTAGTGCTTTAACCCCCAGTTCTTCAGCCTGCTTATCCCCATTTATAATATCTGTCGCATTAAGAATCTTTGCAGTTTCAAACATACTTGCATAGTGTCCTGTATCTTTAAATATTCTTTGCCAAGCGTAAACGAAGTCATGAGCAGTAACAGGGTCACCATTGCTCCACTTCGCGTCACGAAGTGTAAACGTGTGCACCAGCCCATCTTCACTAGCCTGATGATCATTTGCGATAGCCAAAACTGCATTATGTTCTAATCCTAGTCTATACAGACCTTCCTTGACGTTGTTCAAAGCTGTAAATGAGACCCCATCATGAGCATGAACAGAATCCATCGTTGGAATTTCTGAACTCTCCGACATATTTAACACCTGTTCCACATCAGTTTCTTTCGCACCATCTTCCTTTGTTGCATCTGGAGTATCGGTACTTTCCTCTGTAGAATTAAAATTACAACCGGTGAGTACTAGACCTACAGTAACCATTAAAATCAACAGCTTGATCAACAACCGCTTCTTCATTCATTTTCCCCCTTGTTTTGTTACATGTTTTAGTGACTTACAGCATAGTGATACTAGAGGTTGTTCAAAAAGTCACCAAATGATAAACGGCGAATTTCTCCGCTTTGCTTGTCTTTCCGGTCTCGGGGACTACGCCTCCTCGAACTTCTTATTTCTAATTTGGCAACTTTTTGCACACGCACTACTAATATTACTTTTGATCCACATCTTTTGTATGGCCTAGTCAAGCTTTTTAGACTTATCTAACATTATGATGAAAATTTCAGATATATGTTATAAAGTGAAACTACAATCAGTGGGGTTATACTGCCCCTCAAACTGCCATAACAAATATCTAGCCTGAGTAGGTGACAGTCCTTATGTTTCATAAGACTCTAGTAATCATTTTTGCAACACTTTGTTTTTCAACTTTTGTCTCTTTTTTTCTTATGGATTATTCTATTTTTCTTATGGATTATTCTATTAATCTATTAGATTGGGTCAACAGTCTTTTCTATTGTTCACTTCTTCTGACTGTTATTGGCGGAGCAATGCTCGTTCTACAAGGGGGCTTTTTCAACGGAATGATAAGGAGTTCTAAACGATTCCTCCAAAAATCAAACCCTGTAGCTCGCGTATTGGATGATAGTGAAGGCACAAAAGAAGATACAAGACCTTACAGCGTATCATTTACTCTAACTTCTCCACTCTTGTTAGCAGGGTGCCTAGTATTAGTACTTTCTACTTTGTTTTCATGGGTTATTTCTTCTTAGTTAATGGAATGCTAGGGTTGGAACAATAGAAAAAAGGAAAGGGTATGCAACTATTTGCATACTCTTTCCTCTAAAAATTTAAAATGGATAGAATCTTAAATACCTATCACTAAAAATACATTCTTTTCCTACGTCTTTTCGAATTAATTTTAGGCGTAACATAGCCATGTTCATACATTCTACCTTTTTTCATGCTGCAAATTTTTACAAAATCATCAAGATTCACTGCATTGTGTTCCCTAATTGCTTTGATCAAAATTAACGCAGCTACACGTGCATCCTCTAATGCATGGTGATGCTCAAACAGGATATTATGGTGTGACGCCACAGTATTTAGCCGATGATTCATTAAATCTGGCCATATACGTTTCGAAATCTCCACTGTACACAAATATTCCATCTGAGGATATGTAAGATTGAAATAATCCAAAGTCTTTCGCAATACACTCATATCAAAACTAGCATTATGGGCTATAACAACATTACCTGTTAAATAGGACTCAAATTTTGGCCATATCTCAGCAAAAGTTGGTGCATCAATCACATCTGCTGCAGTGATACCATGAACCCGGATATTAAAAGAACTGAAATCCATAAGCGGGTTGATCAAACTATAGAACTCTTCAACTATCCCGGTTTCATTTGCAACGACAATACCTATCGCACATGGGCTGTGGCGCTTTTCATTTGCAGTCTCGAAATCTATTGAAATGAAATTCATGTGTCGCCTCCTTACTAGCATTCTATATAGATGTTTACAATTATATCATGAAATTCTACTTTTTCTCATTACCTACTTAGTAAATTTCCCTACTACTATTGTACCTATTCTAAAACAATCTGAAATGTTAGAATGTTAATAAGTATTTAATGATCTTGTACTGGGAGGGACAGAAATGAAAAACTGTTTTCAAGTAATTCCATATCAAGTGATTCAACAAGTTGACCAAGTCGAGAACGAAATCCCTAAAGGTGTTGAACTTATTCAGGCACCAAAAGTTTGGAATGGTACAAAGGGAAAAGGTATTACCATTGCAGTCCTTGATACAGGATGTGAAGTTGACCATCCCGATTTATCGGACCGTATCATTGGCGGAAAAAATTTCACAGATGACGATACGAGCGATCCGAAAAGTTTCATCGACTATGCTGGTCACGGTACTCATGTGGCTGGAACGATCGCTGCTAGTCAAAACGCTTCAGGTGTAACTGGAGTCGCTCCAGAAGCCAGCTTACTTATTGTAAAGGTACTCAACAAAAATGGTTCGGGTCAGTATGATTGGATCATTAATGGAATTAATTTTGCCATTGAACAAAAAGTAGATATTATTTCCATGTCTCTTGGAGGTCCGAATGACCATAAGGAACTTTATAAAGCAATCAAATCTGCAGTTGAGAACAATATCCTTGTTGTTTGTGCTGCAGGAAATGGTGGTGATGGCGATCATGCAACAGATGAATTCGCATACCCAGGATGTTATAATGAAGTTATCAGTGTAGGAGCTATTGATTTTGAGCGACGCTCCTCCGAGTTTACCAACTCCAATAATGAAGTGGATTTGGTAACACCAGGTGAAAAAATCTTATCCACATATTTGGATGGAAAATATGCCACCTTAAGCGGAACATCCATGTCAGCCCCACATGCTTCCGGAGCATTGGCATTAATAAAAATTTCGACAAACAACTATTTTGAACGAGAACTTTCAGAACCAGAACTTTATGCACAATTAATCAAACGAACTGTTCCCCTGGGGCTATCACCGATGCTCGAAGGAAATGGGCTTTTGTATTTAACTGCTCCTACCTATTTATCTAAAATTTTTGATCAAGAACTCAAATCGTCAGTTATGAAGGCATTGGAGTAAATAAAGGTTGAAAAGCTGGTCTCCCCGGGGAAGCCTTTGAAGCATTTTGCAAATAGAAAAACAGGTTGGCGAGAGAAACCGCCAACCTGTTTTTCTTCGGGGTTATTCCATAATACCTACTTCGTCAAACCCATTTGCTGCAGCTTGTGCTTCCACACTACCTTCACCGTATAAATCTACTGCTGATTGAATGACAGCATCACGAGCATTATTGAAATCAGAGTTTGGTGTTAGATAATGAACCAACGCCCGGTAATAAATATGACCGAGCTTGTCCTTGCCAATTTGTGTTCCGATAAGGTAAGCGGCATGGTTGGAGATTGAAGAATTTATATGAACGCCGCCGTTATCCAAGCTTCGTGGCAGGTCATAAAATTGATCCATATGAGATGGGTATGTTCCACTACCATCACCATATTCCCAGTAAGCCTCTGCAACCATATATTTATTTGGGTTAATTAAACTGCGAAGGGATGTTCTGCCTGAAGCAACTGCCTCATCTCCCATAATATCCTCGCCGAGTTCCCAATCTTCTTCATCGACTAACGCACCAAATATATCTGAAAAGGATTCGTTAAGAGCTCCGGATTGGAACTGGTATTTTAACCCTGCAGTATGAGTTGTCACGCCGTGTGTCATTTCATGGGCTGCAACATCAAGACCGGCCGAAAGCGAGATGAAATAATCACCATCACCGTCTCCGTAAGTCATTTGTTCGCCATTCCAGAAGGCGTTGTTATAATTTTCACC
This sequence comes from Virgibacillus carmonensis, assembly GCF_057836705.1. NCBI lineage: Bacteria > Bacillati > Bacillota > Bacilli > Caryophanales > Bacillaceae > Virgibacillus > Virgibacillus carmonensis. Next base: position 134,057 of record NZ_JBYQFJ010000009.1, read on the forward strand.
AAAGTGAACGGATGAGATGATAGCCATTCCTTCACCATCAATGGAATTTCGGTCATGCTCTTCAAGAAAGTATTTGTACACTTTTTCTGAATTGAAATGGGCATCGACAGCAGCTCGGTCGTATTCGTCATTAAAAGCAGCGTCTTTGTCTGAAAATAATTCACCTGGAAATGGCGCGTTCCACTGGTTGTTTAGGTCATATGTGCGAATACCTTCCAAGTTTTCATGTGAAACGTCGTTCAAGAAAAACATTGTGCCATTTTTATCCCCGGATACGTTCTTGTGAGAAATATGCAAATTGCGATGATCACCCAATACTCCAATGCCTGATCCTTTCGATTCCTTATATTGACCGACATCCATCAGTGTATTAATTTTGTCGATTACTTCTCCGCTACGTGCATCAACATATACATACCAGTTTCCCGGATTTTCACCAAGAAAGTTTACATTTGTCTTGTAAGCGAGATGATTTTCGCCTTGATGAGGATAAATAACTAACTCTGAAGTCGGCTCGTAAGGTAAATTATCAGGAGCAGCGACTTTATCCTTTGCTGTTTTTAAAGCTTGCTCTTTTGAAATGGAAGGCTTTGTCGGCAATTCAGCTTCATCAAGAGCTTTATTGTAATATCCGTTTACACTTTGAACTTTATCTTTTTTGTCATAGTGAACAATTACCTCACTTCCTTCAACTGGAACACCGTTCACCGATTGCTGCATACGAACATGTTTCATTCCGATTTTGTCTATTTTTGTATTCTTGACTTTGAATTGGCCTTTTCCTTTTTCCATGTTGAAAATTTCCTTGTTTTCACCAAGAAATTGTTTTGCATCATTCGTATTCGTGTGTTCCAGCTTTTTTTCTGTTACAAAGATGGGGACATTTAATTGTTTAGCAGTGGGCTTTTGCTTCTGCATCTCTTGTTGGATCAACTTAGCATCATTCTCTGTGATAGCTTGTCCACTTGAAACCAGCGGTGCGGTAATCATCGCAGCGGACATCACCATTGGTACAATCCATTTCTTTTTCATCAACGAATCCCTCCTCCAATACTATAATTTCAATTATAACGAGGAGGGAGATGATATGTAAGCACAATTCGACCTATTTTTTATATTTAGAAAATTAGTACATAAGTATAGGAAGGTAGCGTAATATAGTATGATGTACCGATATTTGTTCCATTTTGACTAGATGTCGACAACACCTCCATTTGCTTTTTCCAGTTGAAGTAATTCTTTCTTCATTTCCAAGCCACCACGATATCCAGTCAGCGCCCCATTTTTACCAATTACACGGTGACAAGGTACAGTGATGAGTAACGGATTAGCTCCGATGGCAGTTCCCACCGCACGTACCGCTAATGGCCTCTCGATCATTTTAGCAATTTGCGAATAGGTGTATGTTTTTCCATATGGTATTTGATTCAAAGCATTCCATATTTCTTGTTGAAAGACAGTACCTTGAACATCAACGGAAAACGAAAAGGTTTCGCGCTTACCTTGAAAATACTCGAGTAATTCTTTCTTATAGGGTTGCAGCAGTGCAGCATCCTCTATCAACTCAGGATGAAAGAACCGACGTATCGCCCATTCCTTTAATTCACAGAATGAACGATTTGGGGAACCAACATAACAAATTCCCTTTGCAGTTGCTGCAATATAAAATTGCCAATTATCACGTTCAAAAAGCGACCATCTAATAAGTTCTTTACTTGCTTTCATGTAACGTCTCCTTCCTTTTGGGTTATCCTTGGTGTTTCTTCCGGTATTCAGTCGGGGTTAAATTTGTTTTTTTCTTAAAAAGCGTTACAAAGTAAGCTGTATTCGGCAGACCAACTCCCATTCCAATATCCGTAACTGTTTTATTTGATGTCAAAAGATAATGAATCGCTCGATTTATCCGAAGCTGTTGTATATAATCAAGTGGACTAATTCCTTTTACTCGTTTAAATGTACGCTGTAAATGATAAGGACTACCGTGAGCATTTTCCGCTAAAACAGTTAAGGTGAGATGTTCCTGATAACTTTGATTAATAAATTCTACTATTTGCTCAATCCATTCTTCGTCAGGTAAATGTAATCCATTAGGTTTACACCTTTTACAAGCTCGAAAGTTTTCCGTTTGCGCGAGAATAGCGTTTTTAAAAATAAAAACATTTTTCTTATTTGGTACTCTAGATTTACAAGATGGCCTACAGAAGATTCCAGTGGTTTTAACGCCGTAAAAAAATGTATCATCATAGGATGCATCATTTTCTACAATGGCCTTCCAATATTCGTTCGAAATCTGCGGGTTCCTTACCGTTCTCAATTAATCACCTCACCCTTAAGTATACTCAGAACTGTTGAAAATGAAAGGTTTTGCGAAGGTAATAGCAAGATAACGAAATCATCAATGTACAAACTATGATACAACGATAGAGGTACAAAAAGTGAAAATTTTGAGGAGAATATATATGGACTGGGAAGACTCGAAAGAAACAATGAAGATTTCCACACCTAAAGAATTCAGCTTTACCGAAAACCTGAAATACCTATCTAGATCATCAAATGAATGTATGTTTACCATACTAGATAATAAAATTAATCGAGTAATACCTGTTGGTAATGAAACGCCTTTAGTTGAAGTTAGTGCCAATACTGATGACTTTATAACCGTGCGTTTTTTGGGAAATTCAACACCAAAAGAAAAATCAGTCAGGGCAGAAGTCGCAGAATACATCCAAGACTGGTTTGATTTAGAAACCGATTTACGTCCTTTTTATGAGCTTGCTGAAACGGATCTTCTGCTAAGTGAACCAGTATCCAATTTTTATGGTTTACGAACTATCGGCATACCAGATTTATTTGAAGCAATGGCCTGGGGAATTCTTGGACAACAAATAAACCTAACTTATGCCTATACCCTTAAAAGACGTTTAGTAGAGTCATTTGGAAAATATGTGGAGTGGGAGGATGAGAAATACTGGATATTCCCTTCAGCAGAAGATATTGGAAAGTTATCAATAGAAGATTTAGCTCCTTTGAAAATGACCATTAGGAAAAGTGAATACCTGGTTGATGTAGCGAAATTAATAGGAAATAACGAATTGACAAAGGAAATGTTACTGGAATCTAATGACTTTAAAAAAGCTGAAAAGATGCTTGTGAAAATTCGTGGGATTGGTCCTTGGACAGCCAACTATGTGTTGATGAGGTGCTTACGTTTCACGTCGGCATTTCCTATTGATGACGTTGGTTTACACAACGCCATTAAACTTATCTTAGGATTAGACAAGAAACCATCAAAGGAAACCATTTTAAAACTCTCCTCTAATTGGGCAAATTGGGAGTCCTATGCAACATTTTATCTGTGGCGGATGCTTTACTAAACTTATAGCGCCCTTTTCAGTGGCGCTATTCTTTAACATCAGATTCTTGTTCGTCCTGTTCCTCATTAAATTCATCCTCGGTTTGCCCAGCTATATAATCAAAAGGCGTATAAGAGTTATTGGGACGTTCTTTCTTTATAAATATCTTATAGGCAACAATGCAAATTAAAATCACCATTACAAAAACAAAGATTGCAGACGAATACGGTAAAAGTTCCATGTTCATGTCACCTCTTTTGCTTTTATATTTCCCTTTTAAAAATCATATCTACTACCTACCTTAATTCCTTCCCCATTATTACTTGAGGTTTTGTACCGGTATGACAACAACATTGTTCTTGATAGTTTGCCATTGTTGTTTTTTATAGAGGTTAATAGCTGGACTATTATCGTTCCATGTAGTCAATACAGAAGTTTTATGATTTACATGTCTCAACAAGTGATCATGTAGCAGGTTGCCAATGTCTCCTTGTCTACTTTTAGAATCAACTGCCAACTCCAGAAGTTCAAAACAATTACGTAACCATTTATTTCTTTCATCTTTTTCAAAATATTCTTCTAATTTTTCTCGATAAAATTGTCCCGGTATAGATGTATACCCATACGCAAAACCTGCAACTTTATTAGATTCATTTAAGTATTTTATTCCCTTGAACCCCGGATATGTTGAATGTTTTATAATAGTTTGTTTAGCTTCGTTGATATCTTCAGTTGATATCTTCAGAGGTATAGTCGTTATCAAGAAAAGCATTACAATATATCATAGATATTGCATCTAAATCTTTATCATTACCGTTAAAGATCCTAATGTTTTTTGAGTTAAGCATTATGTTCACCATTCTTTTGTATCGATGGTTTTAGATGCATACACCCGACATGTGCAGCGTGCTGCGTTTTAACGATATTATCCGCGAGATATGGTTTCCAATTTCTTTAGTAAACTGATAAATTTCCATATAGTCTCCTTCTAGGGGTAGGAACTTTACCGTCTAAGTTTTGCAATCAATCGCAGAATCTCAAGGTAAAGCCATACCAATGTCACCATTAAACCAAATGCTCCGTACCATTCCATGTATTTAGGTGCATTACGATTTGTTCCTTTTTGAATAAAGTCAAAATCAAGTACAAGGTTCAATGCCGCCACAATAACAATACCTACACTAATCAAAATGCCAATAGGGCCGCTACTGTGCAGGTATAAAACGTCACCCATGCCAAAAAGTCGCATAATAAAGGTTGCGAGGTAAGCAAGGAAAATAGCACCTGTCGCACATATGACCCCTAATCTGAACTTTTTTGTGACTTTAATCAGCCTGGTTTTAAACGCAACTAACATGACTAACAGAACGCCGAACGTTAACATTGCTGCCTGAACTGTAATCCCACTAAATTGCAATTCGTACATCGCTGAAATACCACCGATTACAAGACCTTCAGCCAGCGCGTAAGGAATGGAAGTAAATGGTGCTACTTTCGGAACAAATATAGTAATCAACGCAAGAATAAAGCCAACAATCAACCCTAGTATCAGTAATCCTGAAACTTCTGAACCATTACCACTAAAATACAGATTCCATATATAGGAAGCGGAAATAAAAAGCACAAAAAACATGATCATCGTTCGATTGACGGTTCCTTGAATTGTCATCGATGATGCACCATCATTTGTTACACGAAAAGATTTATCATTTAAAGCAGGATTTGATGTTCTTGTATACGAATTTGATCTAACCAATTCAATTCCTCCATCTTAAAGTTCCTCTTGCCTTATTATTTCGCCTTACATTTTGCTTTATTCCCCTTTTTCGTCCTCTATAATTTAATCACTCCGCTTATTCTTTGTACTTTTTTTGACTATCAAAAATGTAATCAAACCAATACATCCTAACACCAAAAGAATTGGTAGGTTTCCGAATAGGAAAACGAAAAGCCTAGAAAAAGTTGAGATAAGGAAATTAACACTTTTCAAAAATTGTTGCTTGGTTTTTTCCCATGTATTTAAATCATCTTCATTGATCCCTGAAATCGTTACATTATTTTCTTGAATTTGAATCGTAACCGTTGCTAGGTCAGCTTTATTTTGCAAATAGTTCATTCGACCCGTTATTTCTTCAATTTCTTCTTGGACTTTTGCTAAATCCTCAGAAATGGTTAAAAGATCTTCTGTTTTTTCCGCTTGCTCCATAAAAGAAAGTAGCCTATTCTCCACTACATGTTTAGATTTCAGACGTGATTCAAGATCAATATATTCCTCTGTCACGTCTTGCCCAGAGATTGAACTTTCCAGAACCTCACTACTACCTTCTTCGACCAGCTGAATAAATTCACGAAACTGATTCTGCGGTATTCGAATGGTCATCTGTCCATTCGTAGACCCTTCTTCGGAATCACCGTACATGTTTGATCCCACAATATATCCACCGCGATCTGATACTTTTGTTTGAATATCGTTTACAGCTTTTTGATAATGTTTTACCTGAATAGATAAATTGGCAGTATAAATAATTTTTCTATTTACCTTGCTTATTTCGACTTCTTTTGATTCAGTACCTTCTTGGGATTGTCTATCTTGTTGCTCGTTTGCAGAATCGGTTGTTCCTATAGGAGAACCACCAGATTCCTCTGTTATATTTTTTTCCATACTCTCAGCTGCTTTATCAGCCGATTCACTGCTTTGTTCTTCATTGCTACATGCTGCTAGGAAGATACTAAAACTAAAAACGATTATTATGATCAACCACTTTTTCACCTTGACCACTCCATCCCGTTCAACATCCCTCAGAATGAAGACATTTTCTGAGAGAAGCTAAACTGATTTTAGGTATAGACGGAATCCGCTGGAAAATGTTTCGTTAAAGATAAAAAAACTCTATAAATAATTTTGTTCACGATACACTATCCTGGTTTATAAGCTTGATCGTTAAATATGGATGCGACTATAATGTTAGTGTCCAAAATCTAATTCAAAATTCCGTTAGTTTATTCTAAAACTCCTTTTACTTCTAGTCTTAATACATTCGACTAAGACAAAACCACATACAATTCCACTTATAGCAGCGCTGCTTCTTCTAATTTAATTCTTTTCATTAAGACAGGAATTCCGAATAAAATACCGATAACAATTGGAAAGATAATGGCAAAACTAACTATCGGCAGAAACTTAAAGTTGTTTGCTGACTTTTCCCTAATATGTTCTTGGTACTCAAAGCCCGTTGTTACTATAAAGATCATGACCATGCTGTAAAGAAAAAGACTTAAGAATCGTTTCATTAGTGTTCCCTACTTCAGCCCAACTTTTTAGTCCATACTCATGTTTATGACGTTTTCCGTAAGAGCACCACTAATCTGCCCTTATTTTACTATTCGACATATAGGTACAAAAGCCTGCGATCAATATGGATTGATATTACAAAGCAAAAATAGAAACGAGTCCATTCTGAACTCGCTTCTATCCTATGTTAAAAACCCTCTTCATATTTACATAAACTACTTTAGTGCGATATGCACATTATGTTCGGCAAGATCCTTATTCGTCCAAGTATGGAATTTCCAGGAGCATCTTGTTTTACGATAACTGTCATTTTCATTACTGGATATGGATCACAATGAACCTTATATTATCCTTCGTCAGGAAAAGTGTAAGTGACGGTTTCTTCAAGAGTGGAAACACTACCTCACCAGTGACCTTTTCACCGCTCATTTCCATGTTTATCGTCCCCTCTTGATTATTGTTATTAAGCTTACGAATGATTTACTGCTGTAGATCACATTTTTTCGAATAGCTTTAACAAAATAAGAAGATAACATAAAACGTATTTCAAATGAAAAACTATTCCTTCATAACCCCTTCAACAAAATCTTTTAGCACATGTATTGTAGTCACTATATCACTCAGCGTTGACCACTCTTTCGGATTATGACTAATCCCATCTTTACTCCTGACAAACAGCATGGCAACCGGAATATGCATGCCAAGATTCATGGCATCATGACCGGCTCCACTTGGTATATACGCAGGATCTAAGCCGTATTTTGAAATGGAATTTGCTAATTTGTTTTGAAGTTCCTTTTTAATTGGGACAGGCTGTATTTTTGTGTTTTCCTTTACATTGATACGTATTCCCCTATTACCAGCAATATGTTCAGCTTCTTGAATAACCAATTGCAGTAGCTCGTCCCGTGTATCCTTATAGATGTCTCGAATATCGACATTCAACGTTACTTGTTGGGGGATCACATTAATGCCATTCGGAGATACATTAAGCTTGCCAACAGTTGCTACTGCTGTGTCACTTACTTTTTCAGGAAAACCCTCAACCTTTTGAATAAATTCAGCCGCCGCTATTAATGGATCTCTTCGACCAATCATTGGTGTATTTCCTGCATGTCCTGCTTCACCAGTAAAAGTGACTTCCAGCCATGCAGGACCTGCAATTCCACTAACAATCCCAACGGGGAGATTATCAATTTCGAGTTTTTTTCCTTGCTCAATATGGACTTCAATAAAAACTTCCAATTCTTTCAAATCTCTTTTTGCTTCCTTGAAGCCTTGAAGACTGCTTCCATATGCTTGAAGTACTCTTTCAAATGAATCGCCGTTATAGTCGACCATCTGTGTTTGTTTTGCATAATCACCATTTCCAGTCATCGCCATACTTCCGGTTAGTCCACTATTAAATCTCGAACCCTCTTCATCCGTAAAAATGATTATTTCATATGGTTTATTAGGAGAGAAATTCGTTTCTTTCCAAGCTGAAGCAACTTCCAGTGCAGCCAAAACCCCTACAGGACCATCAAAGTGGCCACCATTTGGTACGCTATCTAAGTGAGATCCAGAAGCAATTGCTGGAGAGTTATTATTGACTCCATCAATTCGACCAATTACATTTCCAGCACCATCCTCTGTCACCTTAATTCCAGCTTCGTTCATCCAATTTTTAACAAGTTGCTTCGCGCTTTTTTCTTCACTAGAAAAACCCGGACGCTTCACTCCACCATCTGAGGTAAATCCAATTTGTGAAAGTTCAAAAAGTCGTTTTGCAATTCTTTCTCCATTGATGCCAGAATAATCTAGTTGTCTATCGTAAGTCTTCATTAAATTTTTGAATAGGTCATTTGCCATTAAAATTCTCCTTTATGTGCGTGTTCAAAAAGGAGGATAAACATGACCGATAATTTCGAAGTAGCGCAGCTCCCCGTACCGGACTTACACAGGATGTGTTGACTTCTACGTTGTCCACAGGACGTGGGTGTTTTAGTAGAAGTTCCTCTACTCCCTTAATACGTGAGGAGACGATCTAGCACGCAGGAAAAGCAAGCTAACGAAGAAATTCGATGCGTCATTTTTACCGGACTTTTTGAACAACCTCTTTTTTATAAAAATCCTACAAAGATACCAGCCAATACGACTGAAACAATTGTAACTGTAATAAAACCAGCTACAAGCATTGGAGCTAGCATATGGCTCAATAAAACATCACGTTCTATTTTATCTTGCGTCAGAGAATTGACAACCTCTGTCGTAATAATATAATCAGCTGGAAATCCATAGAGTGCAGTTAAAGAAACTGCAAAAGCCATTTCCTTACTAACCTTTAACAACTTTCCAATAAAAAAAGAAAATAAATACATTCCGGTAACACCTAACACGATGCACCCAATTAACGGAAACAATAAATCCATCATCATACTTGGGGTAGCATTTTTTAAACCATCGAAAATATATAACATAAGTGCCATGATAGCAAAACCAAAACCATTTGCTTTTAGAAGTGCATGTCTTTCCAAAAATCCTACACTTCTAGCTATTACACCAAACAGTAAACAAAGCACAAAGGGACTAATTTCAACTATTGGTCCAAGTAAGGTCGAAACTAAGTAAGCCAGGAAACCAACAAAGGCTAGTCTGAAAAATTTAAAGTAATCAGTGTTATATTTTTCAGGTAGTTTATTAAATAACTTTAGTTCCTTTTGACCAGAAGTAGTTGAGGTCTCCTTTGCATCCTTCTCTACGATTAGCTCTCCATTTCTATACTTTTTGAGTAACTTGCTTCCTTCCTTTTTCAACATAATTGATGTTAAAGGATATCCAGCGAAACCTTGCAAAACATAGATGACAATGGCAAACACTCCTAGGCTTGTCAACCCTGCTGCTGATGCACCTTCCGACATGATTAAAGCGGATACTAGGCCGCCAACTAACGGCGGAATAGCTACAACTACCGTTTTAAATCCAAATAGAAAAGTTCCAATTCCAAATAAGACAGCAATAATTCCCAGTATACCCGATATGGCAATCAATATTGTTTTCCATTGATCCACTAATTCCTGCACAGATAACAAAGTTCCCATATTTGTGATTAATAAATAAATCAACATTACCGCCACAGTCGATGGAATACCTGCAAGTTCTACGATATCGGGCGGGAAAAACGTCCAGTAACCTAGTAAAAAAAGTACAGCACTGATAAAAATTGATGGCACCCACGCTTTCGTTCGAATCGCAACAATTTCACCAACAAACAGAATCAAAATAATAATAACCAATGCTAACATTTGAGACATATACAACTCCATCCTTTCTGCAATACAAACTCTATGATGTTATTTTGTTTTAACAAAGTTTTCAAAATAAAATTATTCTTTCTACATTATCACATAATAGATTAAGAGTATATAAATAATAGATTTAATTTTTTGTGATTTCCCGTGAGTTTCTATGGGACAATAGTCGTTTCAAAATAATTTAGAACTTCTGACACCTACCTACCACTTTTTTCGATATTAATAATAAGTATATAAAACAAAAGTGAAGAGCATATCAGCTCCTCACTTTTTGTATCGGTACTTCTAACTTGGATCATGTTCATCGTACGTTAGCCTTGTTACCTTAGTGGATTCTCCCTCTTCAATTTCAGATTGAGTTGCCTGTTTGTCCAGGGCATCCTCTGGGTCAACACCTGGGGCAACAACACTCTCACCGATTTTAGGCTTATTCTTCTTTTTATCCATCTAATAATCCCTCCAATTATTTCTTATTTTGTCTAAAAAACAGGGAATTATTATTTTGATTCTATTATCAGCCCAGTGATCATTTGTCGAGATCCAGACTCTTTGGATTAATAACTCTTAGTGGCCGCATCATGTCATAGTCCTCATGCTCTAAAATATGGCAATGCCAAACATAATCACCAGCATACGGAACAAATTTCATAATAAGTCGTGTAATTTGTGCAGAAGGGGCTGCTACAGTGTCTTTCCAACCCCGTTCGTTCGGTTCAGGAGCTATTGCCCGACCAGTGTATAGAATTCTGCCATCCTTATTATAACTATCTAGATCAAAAGGGCGACGATCTAAAATTTGAAATTGAATTAAATGAATATGAATCGGGTGTGTAAATCCTGTAATGTTTGTTAAAGCCCAGATTTCAGTTGATCCTAAATAAGGCTTTTCCGTAACCGGGTCCATCCATTTTTTATTATCCAATAGTAGTAATGGGCGCCCATATTTGTCAGTTGAACCGACAAGTTTTAAATTTCTGATTGCATTAATTTTATTATGTTTTAATGAAGGAATATTGGACAGCTTCTGGGGTATGTTGCTATGATCGTTTCCTGAAATAGGCAAGCTCACGGCGAATTGCATGATTTCATCTGTTTCGTCTTCAGGATTCGCATTTGGTCCAAGATCATTTTTCAACGTAATTGTTTTGCCATTATGCTTTGAAAAGTCAATGATTACATCAACTCGTTCCGCTGGTTCAATGGCTATTTTCTCCATTTTCACTGTTCTTTGTAATAGCCCTCCGTCCGATCCAATTTGATTAAAAGGCTGTTTTGATTCGAGGAATAATTGATATGCGCGCGTATTCGATGCGTTTAATATTCGAAAGCGATATTTCCGCGGTTCCACTTCAAAATATGGCCAAACCTTTCCGTTAACGAGTATCTTATCTCCAATAAAAAATGGATTGATTGAAGGATTGGGTAAATCACTTGCTGGATCACTTGGCTGCCTCGGATAGAAGAGAGAGCCATCCTTATTGAACGTTCGGTCCTGAATCACAAGCGGAACCTCATATTTTCCTTTCGGCAGATTTAATCTCTTTTCTTGTTCGTCGCGAATAATATACATCCCTGCAAGCCCTGCATACATATTGAGTCTGGTAATCCCCATAGCGTGATCGTGATACCAAAGCGTTGCAGCACGTTGCCTGTTTGGATATTCGTACACCTCCCTTTTGAAAAACGATCCTACCTCTTTAAAATTTTTAGTATACCACGCATCTGGATAGCCATCACTTTCCGGCCTGGTCTCACTCCCATGTAAATGAGTAACAGTCCGAACCTCCGGATGATTCGCTACCTCGTGTATCGACTTATCAACCGGGAGAATATGTTTCGTGGGTAGATTATTTATCCATTTTACTTGCACCGGCTCGCCCCTGTTAACATCAATCGTCGGACCTGGAAACTGGCGATTGTATCCCCATAAACGGGTTGGTTTTAGGTCCCGATGCAGTTTTTTTGTAAATTCTTCCATTTGCACCTCGAAGTATGCACCTTTTTCATTTTTCCGTTCCGACTTTAAAGTATTCATGATTGGTAACGGATCAACAAATTTTTTGAGTTTCATTCTTTTGGCTCCTGTCATTAGGTATTAATACAGTAGATGACAGGAGCACAATTAATGAACGGGCGGATTTACTAGTTCTATATATTTTTTTGAGAAACTTTATGGAATGAGGTCTTACGAATAACCCCTTACACCTATTAAAAAAAAAACAGAAAAGCTGCTCTCCATTCAGCGAAGTAATGAGCGACTTTTTAAAGAGCAAAGAGGGAGTATAATTTTTAGCGATTATCTGTCTAGCTCCAGCGCCTAGACACTCGAGACATAAGCAGTTCGCTT
>NZ_JBYQFJ010000010.1:0-133398 GCF_057836705.1 Virgibacillus carmonensis
GAACCCCCATCATCAGCTTGGAAGGCTGAGGTTTTACCACTAAACTATACCCGCATATAAAGTTAATGAAAATTTCACGTTCCGATGGTCGGGAAGACAGGATTCGAACCTGCGACCCCATGGACCCAAACCATGTGCTCTACCAAGCTGAGCTACTTCCCGAGAATATGGTGCGCCCGAGAGGACTCGAACCTCTAACCCCTTGATTCGTAGTCAAGTACTCTATCCAATTGAGCTACGGGCGCTTTTGAAGCGACATTTACTAATATACCACGTTCTCAATATGAATGCAATAGTTTTTTTTAAAATGATTACCTTTTAAATCGAGTGCGGTCGAGAAGACTCGAACTTCCACCGGGTTGCCCCGACTAGGCCCTCAACCTAGCGCGTCTGCCATTCCGCCACGACCGCAAGGAATATAATAGAATTAAGGATGAGCCATGAAGGATTCGAACCTTCGACCCTCTGATTAAAAGTCAGATGCTCTACCAACTGAGCTAATGGCTCATTATATACTACCAACAAAAAATGGCTGGGCTACCAGGATTCGAACCTGGGAATGACAGGATCAAAACCTGCTGCCTTACCGCTTGGCTATAGCCCATTAAAATGGCGGTCCGGACGGGACTCGAACCCGCGACCTCCTGCGTGACAGGCAGGCATTCTAACCAGCTGAACTACCGGACCAGTCCAAATAAGTATTAGAAAAACTAGTTTATACAAGCACTAATACTAATGTGATGTTTTTCTTATACTTTAAACCTTAAGATCTCTATGCTTTCTTAAAGTATAAATGATGACCCGTACGGGATTCGAACCCGTGATACCGCCGTGAAAGGGCGGTGTCTTAACCACTTGACCAACGGGCCATATGTATGGCGGAGAAGGAGGGATTTGAACCCTCGCGCCGCTTACACGACCTACACCCTTAGCAGGGGCGCCTCTTCAGCCACTTGAGTACTTCTCCATATGGCTCCACAGGTAGGATTCGAACCTACGACCGATCGGTTAACAGCCGATAGCTCTACCACTGAGCTACTGTGGAATAATCTAAAATAATGAATCATAGTAATACAATCTGACTTTGGCTGGCTCTTCGCATGATTTCAAAAAGCACGTTCGATCAAGCTACTGTAGAATAATCTAAAATAGTATTTATCTTAGAATCATTGCGACGAGAAATATATTACAATAACTTCAACCTGTTGTCAATTGCTTTATGTAAAATTATGTCCCCTTTTTCTAGGGCTTATTTAATTTAACACGGAAGCCTACTTTCGTCAATGGATTTCCTTTAGGTTTTTATCCTTTAACCATATTCTGTCTTTCGCAAATTTTTGCATAATAACTTCCACTTTCTTTTTATTGTACCTTCAGCCCTCCACCACACTTCCCACATCTATACTTATTAACGTTAACCCTTCGTTGTCTTTTATATACGTGTGCGCAACTTTTACAAATGTAATGATGTCCTCTTTCTTTTTTAGATGAAGGTAGTGGGTTGCAATGTCTTGGTGAGCCTGTTTCTTTTAATAACTTTCTAAAGTCCAAATCTCTATGTTTATACCCCTTTCCTTCTATATGAAGATGATAATGACATAACTCATGTTTAATAATTCCAATAAACTCCTCTTCATCCATCTCCAATACATATTTAGGATTTAATTCAATTGTCCTTTTAGTCGGAATATACCTGCCTCCAGTTGTGCGTAATCTTGGATTAAATCGAACCTGATCTTTAAACGGTTTATTGAAATAGTTTGAAGAAATATCATGTACAAGTACATATAATTCATTTTCATTCAGTAGATTCATACTATACATCCTTTTAATGTGCTAATTTAATTTTAACATAACACTGATGATTTCTTACAACTTATTAGAAAAACCGGATAGCCGTCAAGGCCTGTTTCAGCTAGAGAAACATCTAATAAACTCAACCCTTTTCTCGAATGATGCAATAACAACTAAACACGTGTGACAGACCAAAACTTATGCTTTCTTCCTTAATGGTGAATACCGTTGTTTCCTTTATACTTTTCTTGGGATCTTACAGGTTCATTAATTGCAAAAAATCAAAATACTCATTTAGAAGTTGCAAATGATACATGAGCATAGAATTAGAATTCTATTATTTTTTCAAGTAAACTAGTTAATATAGCAGTTTAACAACTCTATACAAGTCTTATTTAAAATTATTATAAATAGATATTGATTTTTAATAGATTTATATTATAATTAATATAAATTGCTTTTAATCAAAAAGGAGAGGTGTTTTCACGAATGAGTAATAATAAAAACAGATTAACAACCGCATCAGGAGCTCCAGTTGGTGACAATCAAAATTCCATCACTGCAGGTCACCGTGGTCCAGTGTTGATTCAAGATGTACACCTTTTAGAAAAGCTTGCACATTTTAACAGAGAGCGCATTCCAGAACGTGTTGTTCATGCAAAAGGCGCAGGTGCACATGGTTATTTTGAAGTAACCAATGATTTATCAGAACATACAAAGGCTTCTTTCTTAAGTGAAGTAGGTAAACGCACACCAATGTTTGCACGTTTTTCTACAGTTGCAGGAGAATTAGGTTCAGCTGAAACTGTTCGCGATCCGCGTGGGTTTGCTTTGAAATTTTATACAGAAGAAGGAAACTATGACTTAGTAGGAAACAATACACCTATTTTCTTCATCCAAGACGCAATTAAGTTTCCTGATTTCATTCATACACAAAAACGTAACCCTAAAACAAACTTAAAAGACCCTAACATGACTTGGGATTTCTGGTCTTTATCACCAGAATCACTTCACCAAGTAACCTATTTACATGGTGATCGCGGTATCCCAGCTACATTACGTCATATGAATGGATATGGCAGCCATACATTCAAATGGGTAAATGATCAAGGAGAAGCCGTTTGGGTTAAATATCATTTTATTGCTGAACAAGGTGTTAAAGCATTAGATGAAAGTGTTGCTACTGAAATTGCAGGAGATAACCCTGATTATCATACAGAGGATTTATTCAACGCGATTGAAGAAGGTGACTTCCCTGCTTGGAAGGTATACGTTCAAATTATGCCTTTTGAAGATGCAAAATCTTATAAATGGGACCCGTTTGATGTTACAAAAACTTGGTCCAAAGAAGATTATCCACGTATTGAATTAGGTCGTATGGTTCTAAATCGCAATCCGGAAAATTACTTTGCCGAAGTAGAACAAGCAGCATTTTCACCAGGAAACTTTGTACCTGGTATTGAGGCATCACCAGATAAAATGCTTCAAGGACGTTTATTCGGTTATTCTGATGCACATCGTTATCGTATTGGCGCCAACCATCAACAACTACCAATCAACCGTCCATTAAACGAGGCAAAAAGTTACCAACGTGATGGACAAATGCGAGTAGATAATAATGGCGGTGGTTCTGTAAACTATGAACCTAACAGTTTTGATGGACCAAGAGAAGATGCACCATCAAAAATCAATCCATTTGAAGTACATGGAGAAGCTGATAGCGTAGTTTATGAAAATGATGATCATTTCACACAAGCTGGTGATTTATTCAGACTAATGAGTTCAGATGAAAAAGACCGTCTTATTCAAGCGGTAGTCAATCACATGAAGCCTGTTGAAAAAGACGAGATCAAACTTCGTCAAATTGAACATTTCTATAAAGCAGACCCTGATTACGGTGCCCGAGTTGCAGAAGGATTGGGTTTATCTGTACCAGAAAGCGTTAAGTAATACTATTAAAAAAGGAAGGATCTGCGCAGTCGCGATCCTTCCTTTTTTATATTAACTTTTGTTTTCTACCATCGATAAAGCAATTCTACCTTTATTTGCATCAAAGTTTTCTACCCAAACTGTCACAACATCGCCTACGGATGCAATATCCATTGGGTGCTTGACAAATTTGTTGGCCATTTTTGATATATGCACTAGTCCGTCCTGTTTCACTCCGATATCAACAAAGACACCAAAATCAACTACATTTCTAACCGTTCCCTGCATTTCCATGCCTGGTTGCAGGTCCTCCATTTTCAATACATTTTGCTTCAATAACGGTTTAGTCAGATCATCACGAGGATCTCTTTCCGGACGAATTAATGCTTTCATGATGTCCTGTAAAGTTAGCTCCCCTATATCCAACTGTTTTGCTACTTCTTTTTTGTCAACTTCCCTAAGTTTTTCCTGCAATTCATTAGAACCGATATCGGTTACTTTGCAGCCCAACATCGTTAATAACTTTTCTGTATGTGGGTAACTTTCAGGATGTATAGGCGTACGATCCAGTGGATGTTCACCATCAAAAATTCTTAAAAAACCTATACTTTGCTCATATGTTTTTGCACCTAATCGCGGGATTTTCTTTAATTGCTTACGATTAGAAAATTTACCTTCCTCGTTTCGCTTCGTTACAATGTTATTCGCAACCGTTTTGCTTAGTCCTGATACATATTGTAATAAACTGGATGAAGCAGTGTTCACATTTACACCAACCTGGTTCACTGCAGTTTCCACAACAAACGATAAGGATTCGTTTAATTCTTTTTGACTAACATCATGCTGGTATTGCCCAACCCCGATTGATTTAGGGTCTATTTTTACAAGCTCTGCTAATGGATCCTGAACACGTCTCGCGATAGAAGCCGCACTTCTTTCCTCAACCTGCAAATCAGGAAACTCCTCGCGGGCTAATGCTGAAGCAGAATAGACACTTGCCCCCGCTTCATTAACAATAATATATGGAACATCCAACTTATTGTTTTGAATCACATCGGCGATAAACTGTTCTGTTTCACGTGATGCTGTACCATTACCTATTGCAATTAGTTCCACATCATATTTTTTCACATATTTCATCACCATTTTTTCTGATCCGACAAAGTCATTTTTAGGTGCCGTCGGATATATAACATTAACCGTATGCACTTTTCCTGTTTCATCAATAACGGCTAACTTACAGCCTGTACGAAACGCTGGGTCAACTCCTAATACTGTTTTTCCTTTTAAAGGAGGCTGCAATAACAGGTTCTTCAGATTTTCGGAAAAAATCTTTATCGCCTGTTCCTCTGCTGTTTCTGATAATGCATTACGGATTTCTCTTGCAATAGATGGCTGAATTAAACGCTTATAGCTATCCCCTATTACAGTTTGTAAGAAGGTAACAACCTCATCTTGGCTCGCAGATTTTATCGCTTTATTTTGTAAATAGCTCAAAATTCGATCTGTAGGTGGTTCAACCGAAACCCTTAACACATCATCTTTCTCACCACGATTTAATGCTAATGTCCGATGAGATACTAGCGAACGTACCGCTTCATTGTAGTCATAGTACATTTCGTAGACACCCTTTTCATCTTTAGCACGGTCTTTTACTTCTGACTCAATGGTGCCTTTTTTAAAGGTTAGGTCACGGATGAAGTCTCGGTATTCCGGATCGTCCGATATCCACTCTGCAATGATATCGTTAGCACCAGCTAGAACGTCTTCTACCGTATGTATGTCATGCTCTTCTGACAAATACTTTTCAGCTTCTGCTTTTAAATCTATTTCACCCTGATTCCAAATTAACTCAGCAAATGGCTCTAGCCCTTTTTCTTTTGCAATCGTTGCTTTGGTCCGACGCTTTTGTTTGTAAGGCCGGTATAAATCTTCTACTCGCTGCAACTGTGCAGCGTTTGTAATATCCTTTTCAAGTTCATCCGTTAATTTACCTTGTTCATCAATCAGGCGAATTACTTCTTCTTTCCTGCTCGCTAAATTAACTGCATAATGCCATTTATCCTGGACTGACTTTATTTGCACTTCATCTAGGCCACCGGTTACTTCTTTACGGTAACGAGCTATAAAGGGAACTGTATTCCCTTCTTCCATTAAAGCAATTACAGTGTTTACTACATTTGCCTTCACTGTTGTTTCTTTTGCAACCCACCTAATTATATCTTGATCAACTTCTGCTGACATCTTACTACCTCCCATAATTACACTACAATAATTCTACCAAAATTCAGCCATAAAGCATAATGCCCTCATAAAAAAAGACCAGCCATAGTGTGCTGATCCTCTTTATCCTGTATAACGCATTGCAATTAATGTGGTATCATCGACTTTGGATTGACCTTTTCTATACTCATACGTTGCAACAATTTCATTAACCTTTTCATTTAGAAAATAACGTTGTGCTAGCTCTGTATCGGAAACTCCATCTGAAAACATAATAAAGTTCATTGCCTGATCCAGTGTACCATTTTCAACTTTAAATTTGCGATGGTATCCTGCAAGATAGCCTGCATTAGGGATATTACGCTTTTTCTTTCCACTCTCCATAATCGTTATAACACCAATGTTCCCTATAGAGGAAAATGAATAGCGTTTCAAACTAAAGTCAAGTTTCAAAATACCCAGCACGACACCACGTTTTCCTGATAGTTTTTCATTACATTCTTTTATAATTTGCTCAATCGGTGCATGAATATTTTTCTTAATAATTTCAACAACTACTTGTGATGATTCCCTTGCGAATTCACCACTACCCAAACCATCTGCCAACGCACAGACAAATTCATTTTCAGTCTCTTTGTAAAAATAACTGTCTCCACAATAATAATTCCCTTTTTTCGCCTTTTGATAGGAAGACACTTCAACCTTTTTTTCTTCTATACTCAATCAAAAACCTCCGAACTCTCGGACTGAATTGCTTCACGAAGTTTAAGCAGTGCTCGTCGTTGTAACCTCGAAACATGCATTTGAGAAATGTCCAATAGTTCACCAGTTTCCTTTTGGCTTAAGTTATCAAAATACGTACAACGTAAGATTTCTTGTTCTCTTTCAGTAAGAACCGGCAAGATCTTCTCAAGCAACATTTTCTGATCAATGTTATCATAACCGTTTTCATCGCTTCCCACTAAGTCCAGAATTGCTACTGTACTTCCATCTGAATCAGCTTCCACTTTCCGGTCAACAGACAAAGCTTTATAACTTTTGCCCATTTCCATG
This sequence comes from Virgibacillus carmonensis, assembly GCF_057836705.1. NCBI lineage: Bacteria > Bacillati > Bacillota > Bacilli > Caryophanales > Bacillaceae > Virgibacillus > Virgibacillus carmonensis. Next base: position 7,000 of record NZ_JBYQFJ010000010.1, read on the forward strand.
GTTTCTAAAATATCTTCTTCAGATACTTCCAGGTACTCGGCAATTTCTCGAACAGACGGTGATCTCTGGTCCATGATTGTCAGTTCATCTACTGCTTTCTTTATTTTTGGTCCAAGTTCCTTTATTCGACGGGGAACATGAACACTCCACGTTTTATCACGAATAAATCGCTTAATTTCTCCAATTATAGTTGGAATTGCAAAAGACTCGAATGATTTACCAAAACTCGCATCAAACCTTCGAATAGCTGCCAATAAACCAATCATCCCAACCTGAACAAGATCTTCATGTATGGTACTGTTTTTCGAATATTTCCGAGCAATAGATGCCACAAGATCCTTATAAGTCAGAACGATTTTTTCTTTGACTTCACTATCATCTGGATTTTCTTTTAAATGCTCTATCCATTGGTAAACCTCATCTCTATTGTGTGGACGAGATTTGGTTGCCATCGTAATCCACCTCTATTTCCTGAAGGTACTTAGTCATTAAAACAATAACACCATGATTATTGTTAATTTCCACCTTATCCATCAAGGCATTGATCAGAAAGAGTCCGAAACCTCCCTCGCGTAAGGTCTCTACAGATTCTGTATGCTTATAAGGACCAATACCCCCCTTTATTTCATTCAGATCAAAGCTGCCTCCGTGATCAGCAACCATTACCTCTAGACGATCGTCATAAACGCCAAAACCGATTGTTACTTCACCATCATCATCATCATCATAAGCATGATTTACTGCATTCGTAATAGCCTCTGAAATGGATACTTTTAAATCCTCAATGTCTTCATAGGAAAAACCCATTCTATTGGCGATACCAGATATACTTAAACGAACAACCCCTACGTATTCAGCTTTCGCGGGAACCTTCATTTCAATAAAATCAAATCTTTCCATTATTCTTGCCCACCTCTTATTCCGTCACTAATTTCAATTATTTCATCCAAACCCGTTATTTTAAATAAACGCAACACACGTTCCTGTAAATTTATTAGTCTTAAATGACCGTCAAATTCTTTAGTTGATTTTAAAGCACTAATAAACACACCGAGGCCTGTACTATCCATGTAACCAACTTGGTCTAAATCAACTTCAACGGTTTTCCCGTTTACTTTTGTTAATGGCAATAGTGCATCTTTTAATTTAGGTGCTGTATACGCATCAATTTCACCTGATAGGATAACGTTTGATTTTTCATTTCCTTCTACGACATCAACCACTAAGTTCATTACATATCCTCCTATAGTTAAAGCCCAGTTCTACTAAAAAAACTGGTGCTAATTCATACACTTTAATAAGTTTCTAATACCCGATTAATTAGTAGAATAAACTTACTTCCGTAATATAATTAAAGTGAAATCATCACGAAGCTGAAAGTTTTGAAGTCGTTCAAAGTATTTGTACACAAGTTCAACCATTTTTTGCGCTGGTAAATGGACGTGTTGCCTGATGGCATCCAGTACTTCTTCACTCTCAATAAAACGATCGCCTTGGCGACATTCAGTGACACCGTCAGTAAGTAAAATGACCATATCCCCATCTTCCATGAAACTTTCATATTGTTTATATTTCGTTTCTTTAGATACACCTAACACAAGACCTTTTGCTTCAATTTCTTTAAATGTATTTGTTTTAGCACTATAAAAGAAACCTGGTTCATGACCAGCAGTTGAATATAAAAATTTACCTTCCTTAGGCTTATATTGTGCATAAAACATCGTAATAAACATGCTTGGGTCAACGTTTCTTTCTACAACACGATTTAAATTCCCAAGAATAGTTTTTGGATTCATTGTTTCTTCCGGAAAACTGTCCATTGAATATTTAATCATCGACATGCAAAGGGCAGCAGGAATACCTTTTCCGATTACATCAGCAACTGCCACACCAAGTGAACCATCTTCCCCTTTTATAAAGTGATAATAATCACCATTCAATTGGTGAGCAGGGACACTAATAGCGCCGATATCTAAGCCACTTATGTCGGGCTTCGACGTCGCTAATAATGTATCCTGCATACCTGCAGCAACAGATATTTCAGATTTCAATTCAATTTGGTTTTCACGCAACGTTTGATACTCTTGGTGTGCAAGACCATACGAAATCATTGATTCCATTAAAAAATCCATTGACCGCTGAAAGTCTACAAATAAATCGGGATATATTTCTGCTAATGCCTGATTGTGTAAACTTACAATTTCCTCAGGCAGTATATTATTTTTAATAAATGTTTTACTTATCTGTTCTGCACCGTATAAGGATTGTTCATCTTGTGTTTCAATATAATTCTTCAATAGATCTTTATAATTAGCAGCGTCTAACTTCATCGTATCCATACTGTCCCACCTTCTTAAAAAGACAAAAAGGCTAACTTAAACGATAAGCTTAACCTTTTTGTTCATTGCTACCGTTTCCATTTGGTAGCTTTTATCTCTGTACCTTTACCTAATTCGGATTGAATATCGAAGTCGTCCATTAATCTTCTCACACCCGGAAGTCCAGCGCCCAGCCCACCTGATGTGGTATACCCGTCTTCCATCACTTGACTGATATCATCAATTCCTGGTCCAGCATCAATGGCTATCATGCGAATTCCTTCTTGATTTACTGTGTCGATCACTTCAAAGCAAATCTTTCCATCTCCAGCATATAGATAAATATTGCGAGCTAACTCAGATATTGCGGTAGCAATTCGAGCTTGATCAACTGTTCCAAAACCCATTTTCCTTGCAATATCGCGCCCCACTTGCCTTGCCCCAACGATATCCCATTCTTTCTTAATATTTACACAGGATTGAAGGTTCATTCCTATACCCCCAATTCTTGATAAAGTTTAATTAACCCTTGTTCAATATCTAAAGCTGTAGGCACACCCTTCAAATGAATTCCCAGATCAATTAGTGTCACCGCTACAGCTGGTTGAATACCGGTTAAAACTACTCTTGCTCCCATTAAATCTGACATCGTAACCACATCACCTAATACTTTTGCGATAAATGAATCAATAATTTCAACAGAAGTTAAATCAATCACAACACCAGTTGCTCCACTTTTGTGAATTTTGTTTAGTAGATCTTCTTGAAACTGAATAGCTGTATTATCGTCAAGCTCTGTTTGAATAGAGATTAACAAGTAATTATGCAACTTCAGAATTGGTATACGCATGTCTTCATCACTCCCCAGTTAATGAGTTTAAAATAGTTTCGATTTCTTCGTCTTTTGTTTCTATATTTTCTATTTTGCGATTTGTCATTTCTAATGCTTTTTGGAATCCTTTTTTTAGAGAGCTTTTTGTTGGGAACTTCCCAAGATCAATTCCAAGGTTAACAATAGTTTGTGCAATTTCCGGTCTAATACCCACCAGGATACATGTGGATCCTATTAAACGAACCGCTTCTGCTGCTTGTATGATATGATGCGCAACCATTGTATCCACTACTGGTACACCGGTAATATCAATTAATACGACATCCGCATTGTGCTTAATTACCCCTTCAAGTAAATTCTCCATGATTAATTTCGCTCGCTCCGTGTCGATTGTACCTATTAAAGGCATAACTGTAATATTATCCATAACAGGAATTAACGGTGCGGATAGTTCTTGTAAAGCAACACGTTGCAACGATACAATGTGTTCCCAACTACCAGAATACTCATTGACAAGTTGACGAATAATTGGTTCCACCCATTTATCCACACTTTTTAATACGTTTGAAAAATAATCGGAATCGACCTGTTCAGATTGACTAAGGATAAATTCAACTGTTACTCGTCTAAACACTTGAAGACCATCTGTAATGTAACTTAACGGCCATCCTAGGTTAATAAGTTTTTCAGAGAAATCCTCTAGTGTCTTGGTCGACCCTTGTCCTTTAATACTAGTAAAAATAACATTTACAAACTCTCTGTTTGTGCTTTTAAATAACTCATCAGAAACTGTCGCAGTATAGTTTTCTTCTTTTAGAGAATCAACTTCATCAAGCCACATATGAACAATTGTGTCACTATTTTTTAATGCAATTTCTTTAAACTTTTTATCCACGGATATGCCCCCGATATTCTCTCGTTATATTTTGTATTTTCATTTATATATAGATAATGTGCAAACTTTTACATCATTCATCAAAAAATGCAGGAATCACAAAACTACCTGCTTCATTGTAAGTGTATGCGATTATTATACCATAAACATCGTGTAAGTATGAAACATTAAAAACCCCCTGTTAAAGTGTTTAACAAGGGTTGTCGTTTTCATAATCTCACATATCTTTAAGCCCAAGACTTATTTCCAATGCTTGATCTATTTTTTTCATCATTTCATTATCTAACTTTGTAATTTTATCTGTTAATCTTTGTTTGTCTAACGTTCGAATTTGTTCTAGCAATATAACAGAATTACGATCAAATCCATACCGCTTCGCATTAATCTCAACATGTGTTGGTAGCTTTGCTTTTTGGATTTGAGCAGTAATTGCTGCAACAATTACAGTAGGACTAAACCGATTCCCGATATCATTTTGTAAAATCAGTACTGGACGTATACCTCCCTGTTCTGATCCTACCACAGGGGATAAGTCAGCGAAATATACTTCTCCACGTTGAACGATCAAATTATTACACCCCGATCACAGAACGCTCAAGGGTGTTTTCAGCCTCCTCTTCGGCTTGAAAAGCCTCCGACGCAATTGTTAGATTAATGCGAGCCATTTCCTCGTAGCCTCTTTGCATGGATTCTCGAAATTGTTGAATATGGTCATATTTCTTTTGCTCTAGATAATTCTTTGTTGCTTGACAGATAAAATCGCTAAGATCTCTATTATCATACTTCATTAATCCATCCACCTCATTTAATAGGTTTTTTGGTAATCGTACTAAAATCTCCTGTAAGCTCTCTGACAAAACCATACACCTCCGCCAACTGTTGAACGAACAATATCAAATTTAATTTAATAATATCATTGTACCGTTCTCATTGCAAAGGATTTCAGAGATTTTTGTCTAAAAAATGTATGAGTCCTGTTTAGATATAATCTCTTGTGGTATATATACTTATTTACGGATTATAAAATTATGACATGTTTCATTAGAAATTCTTTTTATAAACCCTCGGAATGCGCTCACTTATCATGCAGGGAATTTCATAGTTAATAGTATCCAAGTATCTTGCTAATTCATCCATTTCAATTTCATCGTTTCCACTTTTCCCAATTAGTGTTACCTTTGTTCCTACAGGATATTCCTTATCCAGACGAATCATCGTTTGATCCATGCATATCCGTCCCACTATTGGCATTCGTTTTCCCTCAACCAACACTTCCATACCTTGTAATTTCCGTATCCAACCGTCAGCATAACCGATCGGCATCGTACCAATCCATTCTGATTCGCTCGTTACATAGGCTCCACCATAGCTGATGGGCTCACCCTCCGCAAGTTTTTTTACATGAATTAAACGGCTATACAGTGAAAAAGATGGTCTAAGGTCAATTGACTTCTCGTTTCGTACATGTACGGAAGGATATAGACCATACATAGCAATACCAAATCGAATATAATGGTACATTTCTGAAGGAAAACGAATTGAAGCAGCACTATTCCCAATGTGAATATCAACTGGTGCATCCCAAATTTTTCCAAACACACCTAAAAGCTGCCCGAAGCGTTCCTGTTGTTCATGAAAATAAGCAAAATTTGTTTCATCAGCTGTAGCAAAATGGGTGTATATGCCTGCTAACTGGATATTTCCGGTTGATTTAACAGCCGAAACCAGGGATTGTAACTCTACGTTTGTTCGAATACCAATTCGCCCCATGCCAGTATCCCACTTCATATGAAGCTTCAATTCTTTTGAAAACAAATGTGTTTGCAGATCTTGTAGCCATTCTTTTTGAAAAAAAGTCAGTGTGATATCGTGTTCCGCAGCAATTTTTGCATCGTTCGGCGCAACCCAGCCTAATACTAAAAGCGGGGCATCAATTCCTGCCTGACGCAGTTCAAGCGCCTCTTCTAAGAGAGCTACAGCAAGTGCGCTTGCACCTGCTTCTAAGGCAGTTCTGGCTACTTTAACAGCACCATGACCATATCCGTTTGCTTTCACCACAGCAAATATATTACTACTCGGAGATAACTTCTGTTTCATTTGTTTTATGTTATAAGCAACGGCATCCAGATCAATTTCTGCCCATGTTGCTCGGTAAAATAGGTCTGACAAAATTACATATCTCCTTCCGTTCAAAATATCCGTATACTCTATTATTTCGTTTTCATTATTACCTGTCAATAAAATCGTAAGCGTCTTGCCAAAATGCTTTTTCGAATGTAATATCAACTATAATGACGAAATAGTCTCGTGTTGTAGTACGAAAATATAGAAGTGAGAGTGAGTGATGCAAATGTCTTTACAAGATTTTCAGAGTCTTGAGGAAGCCTCCGCACACATTTTTCAAGTATTGAGTGAATTTATAGAGATTAACACGTTTTTCATTGCAAAAAATGACGAATCCACAGTCGATGTTGTTAAATCTATAAACCGTGATTTCCCCCTTTTGAAAGAGGGATTTACAATAGACTTTCAGGATTCCTACTGACTACTTATTGTAGATAATGGTCGGGAACCATTAATCATAAATGATTTAAATCAGAATGAATTAACAAAAAACTTACCTATCACAAAAGACTTCGGTGGAGGCTGTCTCATTGGTATTCCACTGCGATATAAAAATGGCAAGAAGTTTGGAACGCTTTGTGGGATGGATAACAGACCATTCGACTTTGAAGCCCAACACATTCAAATGTTCAAAAGCATGGCTTCATTAATTGAGTACATACTTGAACTAGATGATGCTTATCAGAGCATATTCAGTTTATCTGCTCCTATTGTACCCATTTCAAAAGGAATTGCAGCCTTGCCAATCATTGGCAAAGTAGACCATAGTCGTGCAGAAATGATTACAGGAGTTGCTTTGAAAGAAAGCCAAAGACTGGAATTGGAACATCTGGTGATTGATTTGTCAGGGATCCATGATATTGCATCGGAGGATGTCCATGCATTGTTACATACAGTAAAAACATTGAAATTGCTTGGAGTGGAGACGATTTTCACCGGAATCCGTCCAGAATTAGCATTAAAAACCAGTTCATTTGACGACTTAAATAATGCGACGTATTGCGCTAACCTTGAACAAGCTCTAACTTTCTTAGGATTTAAATTTTCAAAGTAACAATCTAAACCGGTTGTTACTTTTCTCCTTAAAAAAAAGTAAAAAGCAGACCCCTTCTTTTGTGAGTCTGCTTACAATTTTTATTTAATTTCTTTTCCTTGTACAGATTTTGCTACTTCGATTAATTCTTCTTTTGTCAGATCATCGCTGGCTAAATAAAAATTCATTCCTCTATTTTGCCATTCGATGGAGTTCGTTGATAATGCACCAATAGCAAAACCTAAGTTAACTATCTCGCCTTCAACCGCTTGTGGTGAAGCCATTGTCGGTAAAACTTCAGCTGTCTCTTCAATTAGAGTAAAGTTTTTCTCGCCTTCAAATGTCATAATGACACGCTTACCATTTTCTAACTCGATTGTTTTTTGTTCAGTTAATTCAGCACCAGCAGTATTTAATGGGAACTCAAGTGTAAATGTATCAGATGCTGTGTCTGCAGATACAGGTACATCTGAAGTAGTACTGCTTGTCATGTTCTTATCCATTGAAAAGTCATCTTCTTTAAAACTAGGATCTGTCTTAAAGCTTGTAAATTTAACTTCCACCACTGCATTTTTATCTTTATCCATCACCTTTATTTGCACAGGTGCATAGGTCTTTTTATCAAAATAGATTTCTTGAAATGGAAGGTTATTATTACTTTGGTAGTTTGTTTTTGTCTTGAACACATAATGTGAATCGGTTGAACTAAATTCGGAATCACTATCTTTTTTAATGTCATTTATAAGTGATTTATACAAGTAAGGTTGGCTTCCATTTTCCGGCCATTTTGATTGGAATTTGAAACTTTTATTCAAAGAAGGCGTTAACACAAATACACCCTCTTTATTCTTTAAAATTACTTGACTCCCTTTTTCGTCTTGATCATTTTTTAATTTAACACGGTATAAATCCTTTTTCTTGTGCCAAATATCAATGTTAAACATTTGGCTTTCCTGACCAGTATCCATCTTCATTTCAGCTGTTGCTTTGTAACCTTCCATATCTTCAAGCTTTTCATCTAACTTCTGTACAACGTCCTCTTGTGACTTTTCCCCGCAAGCGGAAAGTAATAAAACCAATCCTATGGCAAGTGCTAACCAAATACTAATACTTTTTTTCATGGACATATCTCCCCTTGTCTCGATTCCAAGGAAAAAGAAATGTAATCACCGCTTACCGTTTAATATCATGTACGAAAAACAGATGGAAAACCATTGATAATATCTAGAGCTAGTGAATCGTAATACGAATGCCCTTGACCGATGCCTGCGTCTGCTACTTTACCTTGTAACTAGCATGCATTACGAAGCCCGTTGATCCTGCATTCTTGTGAGAACATCGTTACTTCCGCCTTTAGCAGGACCTGGCTTACCAATAAGGTTATCGGTCTGCTTTCAACATGTAGTAACTCATCTGCATCAATGGTTACAGGACAATTAGCATTTGTACACTATCAGTAACTACCCGATATGCTGTGTAGAATGTGTTTTGTTCTGGCAGAATTTCCCCCAAGATCATTTTCTTCCCATGTATCCTCTCTGATACATATGAAAAAACGTGCGATGGAATGCCAATCGAAATCATTTCCGTTCTTCCATGATAGAATGCTGCACAAGTACACTTTATTTGGGTGCTTCAGGCGATAAACGTAATCAGCTTTCGTCGCATGAAACTCACTGCCCTCGCCGCTCGTAATCCTGTCGGGATATCTATTGCAATTGCTTTTCCCTTTTTTGATTTACGCGTAGACAATCGAATTCAACGGTAGGAGCTTACCTTTCATGCTGATGCCGAGTATAGCATCTACGACCACAACTGCTTACTGTATATATCGTGTCGATCGCATCATGCTGATTGCACAACGTTTACGAAACCACCACATTTTCAAGATATCCTTGTTTTACCATGCACCCCTTTTACTTTCATCTGGAACGATTTGGATGACAAATGTGTTATAACCTTCATTTAGCAATGTTCTGGCAATTACATACTTAATCGCCCCCATTGTTTCCTGATCCAACTAAAATACAAAATTTGTCATGTTCAGAAAGGATCGATTTCATTTTCTCGCTAATAGCTCTACCAGCATTCTCCATCAATAGTTTTTCCGTCACACCTGATTTTTTCTCATGGTATAACTGTCTACATCGTACATCTCTTTTGCGGTGATTATAAACATTACCATTTCCTCTACCCGCACTAAAATATATGAGACAAACTCTCCAAATATGCAAGAAAAGCAGAAGCGCCTTGCTCAGGGGTATCACGCATTAGCAAGAGACCGTAGAACACAAGCAATGAGGTTCGACTAAGGTTGCCATGTCCTTTGGCAACGTCGAACTACCCTACCTCCTCCTTTAGGGCAGGAGTATATAGTGCTTATGCCGCGAACCGTTTGACTGCTTGTGCGCTAGACAAAATCGCCTATTCTTCTATAATTACTTGTGCAACAGCGTAATCTTTGCTGTGCGTAATCGAAATAAAAATCGTATAACTTTCAAATCCTTGTACATGAAGGATTGGCGCTCCAGATTTAGTAGATGTGACATCTATGTCCTTAAAGCTTAATTTTCCGATACCCGTACCTGTTGCTTTCGCAAATGCTTCCTTAGCTGCAAACCTACCTGCTATAAACTCCACTCGGCGTGATGCACTGGTTAAATTTTCATATGTCTCATGCTCATGCTTGGTTAAAATTCGTTTTACTAATCGATTGCTTTCTTCTAAACTTTTTTTTATGCGTTTTAATTCAATTATATCGATTCCAATCCCTTTAATCATTTTGTTAACTCCTTTCCTAGCACGTATAGATTATAATTTGTTATTTCCCTATCTTTTTAATGGTCATACTATGTATGAAACGTTATTATACTAATAATACCCGAAAAGTTACGTATTCAAAAATTCATCTAACGGGGGATTTCAATGTTTATACGATCAGAAAAAAGTTTAAAAGAATTTATTCAATTCTACCCTATCGTTTCAACAATCGTAGTTATTCATCTCGTATTATTATTAATTGTTGATATTTTATCATTACCCATTGGAAATATAATCTACCAATGGGGTGTTGGTAATAATCTTTATATCCAGCAAGGTGAATATTGGCGGTTATTCACATCCATTTTTCTTCATGCAGGCCTTAGTCACGCACTCTTCAATTCACTTGCATTGGTATTATTTGGTCCAGCGCTGGAGCAAATGTTAGGAAAGCCTAAGTTCATTATTACGTATTTGTTGGCTGGGTTAGCAGGTAATTTAGGAACATATTTAGTTGAACCCGCTTCGTATTTCACCTCATATGTTGGCGCATCTGGTTCAATCTATGGTTTATTTGGCCTTTATCTATTCATGGTGCTATTTCGCAAACACCTCATTGATAGTCAAAATGCCCGTATCGTGGTTACAATCATTGTAATTGGTTTAATAATGACCTTTATACGCCCAGGTATTAACATTTCTGCACATCTATTTGGATTTCTTGGAGGACTTGCACTCGGTCCAATAGTGCTGACAAACGTTCAGCCTTTTTCCATTTGGCAAAATCAAACAAAACATAACGACGGTTCCGTTCAATTTAATCCCAACCGATGGCAGAAAAAACGAACCAACAAGAAGATTTTAAAAATCGTACTATGGACTGCCTTTGCAATTCTTGTAGTCCTTGGCATCTTTGGAAGGTTTCTATAAAGGTTAGTAGAGATAAGGATTAATTTCCTTATCTTTTTTAATTTAGGCATTGCTAACTTGTCAATTTAGTTTTAAAAAACAGGGAAAGGGTAACTATATATAAGAGAAAATTCCTTTTCGCATTACTCATCACATATGTATCCATGAATTAAAAGGAGCTTACGAAGATGAAAAAAGATAACCAAATGGAATTGGACTATTATGAAGAGAATGAGACAAAAACTGAAAATATAGGCAAAATAAGTGTCACAGATTTTTTAATCATGTTAAGTGGGGTCGCAACAATAGGACTTGTTACGATGCTATTACTATGGGTCATGATGTAGATAAAAAGATCTCGACAATGCTTACGTACAAAAGGAGGCAAAACGTTTATGTTATATATATTAGCCATTCTTCTTCCGCCAGTTGCTGTATTAATGACAGGAAGACCGATACAAGTGTTACTTAATGTATTGTTAACAATTATTGGCTGGGTACCAGGAGTGATTCATGCTATGTTTGTTGTCCATGGGTCAAAAAAAGCGTGATAGTGTTTGTAGAAAAAAGCCGTTCTGGAATCAATTAATTCCAGAACGGCTTTTCACTGTTGCAACCTTTACCTTTTTCAGGTTCTAGTCGCGATAAGAATACCAAGAAGCTAAATCCATGACATCCTTTACCGCTAAATCCTTTATTTTATATCCAGATGTTGACACAATTGATGCTTTTATCGTGGCGAGTGAAGCCCTTTTTTGTATGACATGTTGTTTCTTTTCAAAGGATTGAATTCGTTTGTGAAATAGAATTACCGTTTTTCGATTTACTACACGGTTCCTTAATGTAAGTTGCTCCTCATCAATTCGAAAGCCTGCGTCCTTAAAACGTAATAGACCCATGTAAAAACAAAATATAAGTAGTATAGTTGGTACCCAACTATACTGTGGAATAAAAAACAGCATGGCAATGATTGCTACAAGTAGCAACATGGTAGACCGTACTACGTAAAATGTTCTTGCCTTCTTTGGTAAGCCTTTCAGGTTATTTCGATCAGAAACATATTCGGGTAGAAATTTGTTTAAAAAACCATCAACTTCTGATTTTTTCATAATGGGGAAAAGAATCGTTGAACGATCCTCACCTTTTTCAATAGCCCCCCCAGCTACTTCTGCGTAAACTGTTACATATCCAAATGGTTGTCGGAGTAAACTCTCTTCAACACCCACAGCCTGAATTCGGCGTATTGGTATCGTAGTTTGTTTTTTCTCCAGTAGCCCTCGAGTAATAAATAGTTCTTGATTATTTTTTATAATGGTAAATTTCCCAAATTTTATCATTGTCCCAGCGATACCAAGAAACCAGAGCAGTAATAGTAGGGCCAAAATCAGAGCCACTATAATTATAATACTAAAGCTGATAATGGCTTGAAATGTTTGCTCATAGTATGCATCCGGAATAAATTGTTCAAGCTCCGAAACCAGAAACGTCATAATTACAAAGAGAATTCCAATGCTACCGGATGTTGTCCCCGCTAAAAATAAACGCTTAGCAGTTATCTTTTGTTGAGGCAAGTGATGTTCGTTTCCCGTGATATGTTCATCCGTTTCTGTCGTTGTCTTTTGAACTGTTTTTAATTCTTCTCTTAGTGTTTCACCAATTTGTAGCTTGACTGCTTTTAATGAAGCCTCCGTTCCAAATCCACTTCCAGCAGTTTCAATATTCACTTTGACTAATTTCAAAGCACGATGTACAACACTTTGTGTTAGGTCAATAGACTGTATACGATTTTTCGATATGTAGCGTTTTTTCCGTATGAATATCCCGTACTCGATTCGGAACTCTTCTTCTTCCACCCGATATGTATAACGATACCAAGATAAAATACTAAATAGTACCACACCAAAGATTAATACACTGGCCCCAATCACAAAATAGATAAGGCCAGCATCTTTAAAAGCAAAGAACCCTATTCCAATCGAAAAAATCAATTCTTTAAACGTTTTTAGCAATGTGAAAAATATTGCTGCCGGATGGAGTCGTTGTTTTTCAGACATCATCTTCATCCACCCTTGCAAGTCTAGAAATCTGATCACGAAGACTATCTGCATCCTCCTCTGATAGTGCAGGAATTTCATGGGTTGTGGCTGCAGTAGAAATAGTTACGCTAGCTAACCGATACTTCTTCAATATTGGTCCTTGTTGTGTATCCACATGCTGCACTCTGATCATCGGCACGAGCGTTCTAGACACAATTAAAATGCCGTGCTGGATATATATCTCCTGCTCAAACACTTCATAACGCCAACGCATCCATCTTACCTTTGGCAATAAATAAACAAAAAAATAATGCAAAAGTCCACTTATCAAGATACCAATTAACATATACCACAATGAAAAATTAAAAATAATTGATAATACGAGTCCCACAACAATGATAAGCCATAAAATTGAAATATGTATCATTGCAGATATTTTCCAAGCCTTGATTGCGTCTTCGGCTATTGTATTAATTGGTGGTTGTCGCATTGTAGTCCCCCCCTACTATATTTTCTATTTGTATATACGATTCATCGATGAAAAGGTGTCATTCTTTAGCGGTTGAGCAGTAAAATTCACAAATTGGATCGTATTTTACATATAACGGACAGTATTTCACACAAGTGCTGCAGTGAACAGACTCTGACTGCGTCTCCGCTTTTCTTGTCTAGCTTCGGCACCTATTGGCTATAGTGCCCTTCAGAAGAGTCTTCCTTGCGATACGCCAATAAACAGGCGCCTACGCTTTTCTCTACAAATTAAAAAGCTCCCTTTGCGCTAAGGAGCTTTGTTTTGGTGTCTATTATTTAGTCGCGAATTTAAGTCTTAGTCGCGGTTTCTGCGTTTCTGAAAGTTTCCTTTGCGGTTACGCCCGCCTTGTTGATTTCGTCCACCTTGGTTATTACGTCCACCTTGACTACGCTGTCCATAATTACGATTATTGCGACGATTGTTATCTTTGCCTCGTTGTCCTTGTGCCTTTTTAACACTAATCGGCTGTACAGAGGAAATCGAAACTGGTGTATCTCTTCGCTCTTTAGTCAACATTTTTAGCGCAGCAGCAATAACGGAAATAGAATCATTATCTTGCAGTAGCTCATTAGCCGTTTCATGATAAGATTTTAGATCATCACTTTCAAGTGTTTTTAATAACTTATCCACTGTAACTTGTTGTTGCCCACGCTGTGCATCTTGATTAGTTGGTGGCATTAAACGCTTCATCTTACTCTTTGTAACTTTCTCAATTAAATGAAGGTGTGCCATTTCTCTTGGTGTAATAAATGAGACTGCTTCACCAGTACGTCCAGCACGGCCTGTACGGCCAATACGGTGTACATAGCTTTCTGGGTCTTGCGGGATATCAAAGTTATATACATGCGATACACCTGAGATATCTAGACCACGTGCAGCTACATCCGTTGCAACCAGGATCTCGATACGTCCGCTTTTAAACTTGTTTAAAACTGACATACGTTTACCTTGTGTCAAGTCACCGTGAATTCCTTCTGAACGGAATCCTCTTGCTTGTAAACCTTCAGCAATTTCATCTACACGCTTCTTTGTACGACTGAAAATAATTGCTAAGGTTGGTGCATGAATATCGATATGGTTGGTTAACGTATCAAACTTTAATCTTTCTGGTACTTCAACGAAAAATTGATCAATATTTTCTACTGTCATTTCTTTCGCTTTAACTTTTACCTCTTGTGGTGATTTCATCAACGTATTCGCGATATTACGGATTTCCTTTGGCATTGTAGCTGAAAATAACAATGTTTGTCGATCTTCCGGAATTCCTTTTAGGATGTCACGAATGTCATCAATGAATCCCATGTTTAACATTTCATCTGCTTCATCTAATACTGCAGTTTGAACGTTATCGATACGAATTGTCTTTCTACGCATGTGGTCCAATAAACGTCCTGGTGTTGCTACGACAATATGTGGTCCGTCTTTCAATGCACGAATTTGTCGATCCATGTGCTGACCACCATATACAGGAAGCGTACGGATTCCTTTGAATTTGCCCAAACGATTTATTTCTTCAGCTACTTGAATTGCAAGCTCTCTTGTTGGAGCTACCACAAGTCCTTGAATCGTTTTTGCTGTTTTATCAATTTTTTCGATCATCGGAATTCCAAATGCTGCAGTTTTACCTGTACCTGTTTGAGCTTGTCCGATTACATCTTTCCCTTGCATCGCAAGAGGAATTGTTTCTGCTTGAATTGGCGTTGCTTCTTCAAATCCCATTTTTTCTAAAGCTTTCATAATGGGGCTTGATATACTTAATTCTTTAAATGTTGTCACCTTAATAGTCTACTCCTTTTTTCTTCAAAAATTTATTCGCACAAAAAAGGCATCCCCCATTCGTGGAAAGAGGCCTCACTTTATTCACTCATGCACTAAATAATAGTTCTTACATCATAACATACAATCCACATAGTTATCCACTATATATCAAAAGTACTTAAATGACTTTTTTACCTCTAGCATGATAAACTGTATTAATTAGATATGATGAACATAAATGTAAAGGGAGGGTTCTTATGCGTATGCCTCCGTTCAACCCACACTTTGCGGTTGTCATCGGCGTTCTCGCTGTTTCTACATCTGCTATATTAGTCAAGTTAGCCGGTGATGCACCAGCATCAATTATAGCGAATTATCGATTGCTATTCGCTGTTCTTATTATGTCACCCATTATTCTTTTATATTATCGACATGAATTTAAACAGATACAAAAAAGGGATTGGATTCTTGCCATGTTTGCCGGAATATTCCTGGCATTCCATTTCATACTTTGGTTTGAATCTTTAAATTATACATCAGTAGCAAGCTCTGTAGTACTTGTTACACTGCAGCCGATTTTTGCTTTTCTTGGTACATATTTTTTCTTTCACGAACGATTTACACCAGGAGCAGTAATAAGTATGGTCATCGCACTTTTTGGAAGCTTGATCATTAGCTGGGGAGATTTCCAAATAAGTGGTTTAGCTCTGCTTGGCGATATCTTAGCATTACTTGGTGCAATGATGGTTACAGCATACTTTTTAATCGGACAAAACATAAGGAGACGATTGTCCCTTATGACATACACATTTGTTGTTTATGGAATCAGCTCAATAACCTTAGTTGTTTATAATTTAATTCTTGGTTATTCATTTGTTGGCTATCCAATTAGCTATTGGTGGATCTTCCTAACACTCGCTATCGTACCAACATTTTTAGGACATACCATGTTCAATTGGGCTCTCAAATGGCTAAGTACCTCAACCATTTCGATGGCGATTGTGCTTGAACCAATTGGTGCAACACTTTTAGCCTATATTATATTAGGTGAAACCGTTACTTGGGCGCAATGGCTTGGTGGAACAATCGTGTTATTTGGGTTATTTCTGTTTATCATGAGTACTACCAAAAAAAGAAAAGTCACGATTTCCCAAACAAAGAAAGATATGACCTAGTACCATAATTCAGTGGGACTATGCTACCCTTCAAGCTGCAATACACTGGTATAATGAAATCAAACTAAAAAGAGGTGATGACATGCGTATCCAGCTTATGACAGATAGCGGGGCGGATCTTCCAACACGGCTAACAGATGCATTAAATATTATCGTCGTACCACTGTATTTACATTTTAAAGAAAAGCAATATGTCAGTGGTGTAACATTAAACTTAAAAGAATTTTATCAGAAGATTGAGGAGTATGATGAGTTACCACGATCATCTGCTCCTAGCCCAAATGACTTTTATGAGGCTTATAAAAAAGTGGACCCTGACACGCCAATTCTTAACATCAGCCTTACAAAAGGACTAAGTTCAACGTATGACAATGCGGTATTAGCGCAAAAGATGCTACTTGAAGAAGAACCAGATCGAAAAATAGCCGTTATTAATACAAGAACAGCATCTTGCGGAATGGCACTTTGTCTCCATGAAGCAAATAGTAAAATAGTGGAAGGCTATACGTTTGAAGAATTAGAGGATTATTTGAATGACCGCGTTAAAGATACAACGACATTAATTGCACTGAAAACTCTTGAGAATGTGATCCGTGGTGGAAGGCTTGATAAAGTTAGAGGTACCATTGCAAAAACGCTAAACATCAAGCTTTTGATGCATGCAAGTGAAGAAGGAAAAATTGAGGTCTCGGAGAAAGTTCGTGGGGATAAAAAATCGATTAGAAGACTAATTGAGCAAATCGGTGAGTATACGAAGAACGTTGAAGAAAAAATTATTGTCATGTCCCATTCCAATGCAGAAAGCCGCGCTAAGACTGTTCTTGATGAAATTATGGAAAGGTACCCTTTCAAAGATTCTTATCTAACAGACATGGGACCATTAATTTCGACTTATGCTGGTGAGGGTGGGATAGTGATTTCTTTCTACAAATAAAAAAGAGGAGTCTTCTGATATTATTATCAGCCATACTCCTCTTTCATGGGTGCGCAACTTCTTTGGATAAAAAGTTATAAATCATTTGATTTAATGTATCCTTATCTTCTCCAAGACAAATTAGATGTCTGGAACGCTCAAAAAAGACAACTTCCTTTTCTTCCGAATTGATTTCTTTATCCAAAAAATACGCTGTCTTATAAGGAACCATTCCATCTTTTTGTCCCTGTGCAATTAACACGCTTGAGTCTATTTCCTTTAAATAAGGCTTGGTAAATTTAACTAGCTTTAAGAACTCCAGATTAGACTTAAACGGAACTCCCCCAAGTTTTTTCTTGTAATGGATATATAACTTGTTCTTTTTTATATTCCCTTTTAAGCCGTCTGCACACACCTGACGGATATCAAGAACAATTTGTTTGAATGAAAGATATTTTCTTGCCGAAGCTAACAATACAAGTTTATCTACTTTGTATTTTGCAGCTAAATAAGACGCAATCATACCTCCCATTGAAAAGCCAATTAGATACACTTCATCATATTTTGCCAATAGCTGCTTTAAACAATCTTCAGCAGCAGAGATCCACTTTTTATGTGACACATTTTCAAGAGCGAGCTTTCTCCCATGTCCTGGAAGGGTCGGCACTTCTATGTGCCAGTTCGTTTCCTCTCTCAAAAAATTTGATAACGGCTCAATTTCATAGGGCCCTCCTGTATATCCATGAAGGAGTAAGCATGCGATCATAATCATCCCCCTTTCGTCCATCTATTTATTAATTACCCTTTTTTTGTCTACCTATTACAGATGGTTAGGATTTTCTATTTCCAACAATGGCTGGTTTTGCTATTTTGTATTTATTTTTTCATTAAAAAAAGCCGATGATTAGCACACTTTTCACACCATCCGCTTTTCTATCGTTATCATTTAAAACTTTTCATAATGGAACCAAATTGTTTTACCATTGGGGAAATTTGTTGGAATGTATTGGCTACTTGACCCACCGTTGATAACATTTTATCAAAATCAACTTCACCTTTTTTATTTTGAAAATAGGTTAACATGTTACTTGGTGGCGGTTGATTGAATGTAGTGTATTGATTTTGGTTGGATTGTGAGAAAGTATGCCAATTTGCTGGCTGTTTTGGCTTTGCATAGACTTGATAAGGTGTAGGATTGTATGGTGGAATAGTTGGTTGTTGCCATTGCTGCTTATGGTATTGTGGTCGTTTCGGATTATCAATAAATGGTTCCTGATAGTAATTTGGTCTGTTAAACATGCGACACACCTCTTTTGCATCTGTTTGTATTTAGAATATGCAAACCAAGAGATATTGTGTCATAACACAGGTTAAAAATTACCTGCTATCATATTCTTCATAAAAATTCCTGAAATAATCTTGGCTTTCGATTATGCTTAATTCATACTTCAACTTACTTTCTTGAAATCCTAAGACTGAATAATCATCGACAAATGTTGCAGGCGTACCAAATATCCCTCTATCCTGCAGCTCCTTTAAGTAGCCCTCATTCTCTGATAAATTTTTCTCTACATAATCTACTCCCCACTTGTTCATTCTGTCTACTACCTGTTTACACTCTGAGCAGTTATCACTCGTATAAATAATCACGTTCTGTCTAATCATTGGTGTCACCCTCCTAAAATAGCATTGTATAAATTTATTCCCTTTTCTTTACTTCTTAAACGTATTTATTAAAGACGTATTACAATATGGTTACATCTGGGTTAAACTTTATACTTTTACCACAAAAAAACACGACCTGAAATCGTGTGGTAAACAGTTACTTTTTTATCGCCGTTCCAAGTTTCTTTAATAGATTAATTGCTTGAATCTTTTGTTTGAAAACTAAAAATTGGTCATCTAAATCATACGTCTCGTACTATCATTACGGAAATTGTGGAGAAAAGTTTCAAAAAGGTAACAGGAAGAAAGAAGACTCACTATCTACTGTGAACCCATTCCCATTATTCGTATGCTTTCTCTTGCACTTTTGCGTGTCTATGCTTCTTATTCTTTCGATAAATTATATATATGATAATACCTACTACAAGGGCAATAATTGCATAGAGCTGAAACTCTTCCATAAAAGATTTCACTGATTTTAAATTACCTACACTGCCTAGCCATAAAACACCAACTGTCCAAGGCAGAATTCCAAGCAACGTTAATGATAAAAACGTCCACTTATTAATCTTACTCACACCTGCAACATATGAAATATAGTTTCCTAACCCGAGTGGTCTGCCGAAAGCTATGCTCCATACTCCAAATTTTTTAAACCAACTTTGTGCTTTTTCAATTTTTTTACGACTTGTTTTTTCTTTTAATTTATCCTCAAGTTTATAGCCTATATAGTATGGGATAAGACTGAATCCTGTATAAACCCCGCTTGCCAACAGACCATATAAGACCACTTCTGTCATAGATAGATTTAATATATAACCAAATACTAAAGTAACTAATCCACCAGGAAACGGAAGAGATGATGCCTCTATTGCAAGACTAGCAAGCAATCCCCATATTCCAAACTCTTTAATAACATCAACTACAACCTCTAACATAGAATGAACTCTCCTTTAAATGGATTATCTCCAGTTGTACATCTACTACAATTATTTTTCACTCACTTTAATATTGCGGTTTTTTCCTTCCAAAACCACAAAAATGCCATAAAGAAAAAGTCCAAGCGACACAATACCAAGCAATGCTTGCCCATGTGGTTCTTGCGCAATTTGAGCCAAAGCTCCATCTATTCCAGTTGCCTGACTTGATTCAGCTGTCCAACCTGCATGAATGAAAAATCCACCAAGAACACCAAAAGTAACTCCTCTTGCAATAAACCCAATTCTTCCTGTCAGTTTGGTAAACATCCATTCCTTTTGTTTCATTTGACTAACATTTAACTTTTTCGCATAGCTTCCTCTAATACCATTGACTACCTGAATCACGGCAAAAACAAAAATGCTAATCCCAGTTATACCAATCGCCAATCGTCCAAGTGGCATATCAATCATTTTCCCCATCCAAAATTGCTTAGAGTTACCCGTCTGTCCTGAGTTAATTGCAAGGATAGCAAAACTAACCCCTAAACCAATATGAAATATAGCTGTACAAAAGTAACCAATCCGAATAGAAAAATCTTTAATCTTTGTTCCACCATGGTCTCCTTCAATAAAAACTTGTGTTAGTAACCATGTTATATAACCAGTGAGGCCAAGTACTACCAGCCACAATATTAACTCCCCATATGGTTTACCAGCAATCGCAGCAATGCCTCCTTGACTGTCACTCTTCTTGCCAATACCAATCGCTGCCATCATGGAAATAAGACCGATTAATACATACACAGAGCCTTTTGCAGAAAACCCAATCCTTGAATACCATCTAACCCAAGTCTTTACATTGCTATCAGCATCTTTCCTCTTAAGAAAGCCGCTTATCTTAATCAGTATATTTTCCATCAGTCACTCAACCCTTATAAGGAACACGTAATAAGGGTATATTCCTTTAAAGCCCTACTTAGAAACATTTTGATTGCTAACAATTACTTCCATTTAGATGACTTCTGTTCCTTTAACCATTTTCATATAGTTATGCAATATCGTTATGGAAGCAGGGGTAGTGCCATTTACTTCCCCATCCATGTCAACTTCTTTTTCACGATCTGTTTCAATTTCTAACGACTCAGCTTGAAAATGAATTAATTCAGATAAGTCATCTGAATTGGTTGTTGGTTTATTCATTGATAAAAATTCACGAAAGGAAGCAAGGTTCGATGTTTTTATGATTAACACATCCACTTTCCCATCACTGGGATGAGCGGTAGTTATCGGCAGCTCCTTTGTACCCATGAACCGGCCATTCAGTACTAATATGAGCACCGCCTCACCGTTGTACGTTTCAACTCCTGTTTTAATTTTGTAAGTAAAGGGTTCCGCTTGATTAACGGTTCGTAATGTACTCATATAATAACTTAGCACGCCGAAGCTTTTTTTCTGATCAGGATCAATATTTAACGACGCTTCTGAAACAAAGCCAATTCCCCAGAAATTAAGAAAATAACTTTCCTCACTCTTACCTAGATCGATATCAACAATGTCGCCTTTCGCAATACCTTCTGCAGCTTGCTTGAGGTTTTGGGATGTACCCAGCATCCGACTAAAGTCGTTACAGGTTCCTCCTGGCAAAATACCAATAATCGGCCGTTTTTCGAGTGGTGCAATACTGTTTATACACTCATGGATTGTGCCATCACCACCTAAAATAACAATAATATCCACACTATCGGCATAGTTTACACACGTCTCTTTTGCTTCATCAATGGTGCTTGTTTGAATGATGGTAAGTTTCTTTATTGCTTTCGTAATAGTTGGTAGTGTTTGTGCAAGTTTTTGTTCTAAATCATCACTTCCAGCATTACTATTATATAAGAATAATCCTTTCTCGTAACGAACCATACCGTTTCCTCCTATTAAACCTTCTAACTTATTTATACCCTATACTATCAAATAAAAAAACCTATATAAAATCTAGCACACAATTTGGTACATACTTATTTTAAATATGTTACACAATTAAGGTCGAAATAGTTATTTATATTATGAATTTGATGTAAATTATTTAAAATTGTCTAGCATTTTTACTTGAAATGTTATTTAATGTAGTAGTAGGAATTATAATTTTCTAATTACACAGGAGGGTCAAAATGAAGAAAATTTACAGTCTATTGCTTGTATTAAGTTTAGCTTTTGTTCTTGCAGCTTGTGGAGGTTCGGATGAAGGAGAAGCACAAGGTGGCGACAAAGAAGAAGGTAGCCTTAAACCAGAGACACTTGTAATTGGTTTTGTACCATCTCAAGACTCAGATACAATTGCAGATACAGTACAGCCTTTAGCTGATCGTTTAGCGGAAGAGTTGGATATTGAAGTAAAAGGTCAAGTAATGACTAGCTATAACTCATTAGTTGAGGCTATGGGCGCTAACCAAGTACACGTAGGATTTATTCCGGCCTTTGGTTATGTTCTAGCAAATGAGCAATACGGTGCAGAAGTTATTTTAAAATCAATCCGTTTTGGATCAGGTACATATAAAGCACAATACTTAGTTCGTTCTGATTCTGGTATCGAAAACCTTGAAGATTTGAAAGGGAAAGTCTGGGCTTATGCTGATAAAGGGTCGACTTCTGGATATCTTTTCCCTGCCAGCCAATTAATGAAGAAGTTTGATTACGCCAGTGCCCCAGAAGTGGAGACTGAATTTTTCTCTAACACTGTTCCAGCAGGCGGGCATGATAATGCTGCACTTGCTGTATTAGAAGGTGACGCAGATGTTGCGACTACATTTGATGATGTTCGCACGGAGCTTGAAGGAGAACATCCTAATATCATGGAAGAATTAAAAGTTATTGGGTATACCGATGAAATCCCAAATGATACGATTTCTGTAACGAAAGAGTTAGATGAAGAACTAGTACAGAATATCAAAAAAACCTTCCTTTCGTTTAATGATGATGAGGAAATGATC
Source organism: Virgibacillus carmonensis (assembly GCF_057836705.1). Taxonomy (NCBI): domain Bacteria; kingdom Bacillati; phylum Bacillota; class Bacilli; order Caryophanales; family Bacillaceae; genus Virgibacillus; species Virgibacillus carmonensis. The sequence goes on from NZ_JBYQFJ010000010.1 coordinate 29,851, forward strand.
AAAATTATGAATGAAGTATACAACTGGGATGCAATCGATGAAGCTTCTGATGAAGAATATCAAGTAGTAAAAGATACGTACCAGGAATTCAAAGATAATATTGAATTATAAGAGCAGCAATTAATTAAGTTTATATACTACATTTACAGAGGGGGGAGGTATTTATCTCTCCCTTTTTCTCGGGTGTAGATTGTTTTAAGTACGATAAGGAAACATCGAATCACTTACGCTCTTCGTGTTTCCTTTATCTCATGCGGGTCCGTCAGGACATACGGCAATTAACGGGCGCTTGCGCTTTTCTCAACTTTGTAACTAATGGAGGAAAATACATATTATGATTGAATTTAAAAATGTTAGCCTTGTATACCCTAATGGAACGGAAGGCTTGAAAAACATAAATACCACCATTAGGGATGGCGAGTTTGTTGTAATTGTAGGGTTATCTGGAGCAGGAAAGTCTACGTTTATTCGCAGTATTAATCGCCTCGTTACGCCAACAGCAGGATCCCTTTTAATTGATGATGAGGATATTATTACTTACCGTGGTTCAAATCTACGAAAACTCCGTACAAAAATCGGCATGATTTTTCAAAATTATAACCTTGTAAAACGGTCCAATGTTTTAAAAAACGTTTTAGCTGGGCGACTAGGACATACTGGTACGTTACGATCCATTTTAAACCTTTACAAGAAAGAAGATGTTGGACTGGCTTATGAAAGTTTACAGCGTGTAAACATTGATGAAAAATTGTATAATCGTGCGGATGAACTTAGTGGTGGTCAACAGCAGCGTGTTAGTATTGCACGTGTGTTGACTCAGAAACCTTCTTATATTCTTGCGGATGAACCTGTGGCATCACTTGATCCACCAACATCCCATCAGGTTATGACGTACCTAAAAAAGATTAATAAGGAAGATAATATTACAACAATCGTAAACTTACACTTTATTGATATGGCTATGGAATATGCTGATCGTATCATCGGCATGCGCGCTGGAGAAATCGTCTTCGATGGACCAGTGTCAGAAGTTACGGAAAAAACATTTGAAGAAATTTATGGCCGTACAATACGTGAGGATGACTTGCGTGGGGGGGCAAATGAATCGTGACCAAACAATCTAATTCCCCATCGTTACAAAAGACACCACCTATCTACCCGGTTAAAACGAAGGTTCAACTTACAACCATTTTAGTTGTTGTATTAGGATTTTACTTATTTAGTATGTTTTGGACACAACAAAAAATGGTTGGCGGATTTGGCAATGCATTCGGTAATGTTCTGACAGTTGTAGAAAAGTTCTTCCCTCCAAATTTGAGTGTTATTACTGCAGTATGGGGGCCTATGGCACAAACCATCCAAATGGCAATTATAGCCACAACGGTTGCAGCTATTCTAACTGTTCCATTGGCTCTTTTATCAGCACAAAATATTACTTCAATTAAACCGCTTTACATTACAACACGAACACTACTCAACATTTTACGTACTATTCCAGATTTAGTTTTGGCTGTTATTTTCGTAGGACTATTCGGTGTTGGTCTGTTTCCGGGTATCGTTGCACTCATCATATTCTCATTAGGTATTTTGGCGAAATTGATTAGTGAAACAATAGAATCTGTTGACATGGACCCACTTGAAGCGATGCGAGCATCAGGTGGTAGTGTACTTCAAGTAATTTTTTATGGATTAGTTCCACAAGTCTTGCCACAATTCACATCATTTGTCCTTTATGTATTTGAGATTAATATACGGGCGTCAGTTGTACTAGGGCTTGTTGGTGCGGGTGGTATTGGACTCGTATTGGACCAACAGTTAAAATTCTACAATTATCCGAACGTAATGGCAATTATCATTCTAATTTTTGTTGTTGTATTAGTTATTGAGTATATAAGCAATAAATTAAGGGAGGCATTGATTTAATGGAATCCTATTCATTACCTCCAAAACAAGCACAATCAGGCATTAAAAAAATTAAAAAACTTCTAATCCTTTTAGCCCTCCTAGGGGTTTACGTATGGACCTTTATAGGTATTGATATTGATTGGGCTCGCGCCGTTGAACGTGCTATCAGTAACTTTGGAGTCATTATTCCAAAACTGTTTAGCCCTGATTGGGCAGCAACTGGTGAAGTCACAGTAAAAATAATTGAGACGGTGTTCATTGCATTTGCTGGGTCCTTTATGGCTTCTATTTTAGCTATTCCACTTGGATTCCTCGCTGCAAAAAATATGTCTCGCAGTAAATTTTTATCCAATATCGGTAAATGGATCCTATCTGCTATCCGTGCTTTTCCAGATATTATCCTTGCGATTTTATTTGTTGTAGCAGTAGGACCGAATGCATTTGCAGGTGTTCTGGCAATCGCGATTGGATCAACAGGAATGCTTGGAAAACTTTACTCTGAGGTAGTGGAGTCAATTGATATGAAAATTGTTGAAGCTATGGAAGCAAACGGTGCAAATAAGGTGCAAATGCTATTCTATGCTGTCCTGCCTCAAATCATTCCTGAGTTTTTATCTTACGCCATCTACCGGTTTGAAATCGATGTTCGTGCATCTTCCATACTAGGTATTGTTGGTGCTGGTGGTATTGGTACAATGATTATATTTGCTGCCAATAACCGTAACTGGAGTGAAATGGGACTTATCCTATTGGCAATTATTATTGTTGTAACCATAATCGACTTTATATCTGCAAGAGTTCGCCGCAAAATTGTATAGTTATAAGAAAAGCGCAACTGCCCGTTTAGCGACGTATGGACCGGATTGAACCGCAGGAAATAAAGGAAATACGATGAACGTAAGCGAACCGATGTTGACTTATCACACGGAGGTGAAGGAAGTTCCCTAGTCGCTGGGTGCTGAAGCTTGGACAATGACATCAGTAAACGAAATTAAAGTTATCGACTTTGATTTCGTTTACTGATTTTTAAACAAAGGAGTTACCTACAAATGGATACAGCAAAGTTAACTATTCTATATACAAGTGATGTTCACGGAAATGCCTTGCCAATCACATATGGTACCAATAAGCCTGCGGATATTGGCCTTGCAAAATATGCAACGATTGTTAAACGCACAAGGGAACAAAATAATAATCTTCTCGTTCTTGATAACGGTGATTTGATTCAAGGTACACCACTCATGACACATTACGTGAAACAGCATAGCGCAAAAGAAAATCCTATGATTGGCATTATGAATAAAGTTGGAATTGAAGCCAGCGTCATCGGAAACCATGAGTTTAACTTCGGAAAAACAATCTTAGGAAATGCAGTAAGTCAATCAAATTTTCCGTGGTTATCTGCAAATACAGTAGATCAAACCACCAATCAAGCCTACTTTGGCCAGCCGTACTATATAAAAAAGTTAGATAATGGTATTAAAATAGCTGTGATTGGGGTTACAACCCACTACATTCCTAATTGGGAATCACCAGCTCATGTAGAAGGAATTACTTTTCAGGATGCTCTCATCTCCCTGCAGGAATGGGTCAAACATATTCATCAATACGAAAAGCCCGACTTATTAATTGCATCCTATCACGGGGGATTTGAACGTGATATCGAATCAGGAGAAGCAACTGAAGTATTAACAGGAGAAAACCAAGGTTATCAGATGTGCCAGGAAATTGATGGTATTGATGTGCTTTTGACAGGTCATCAGCATCGTAATTTAACTGGTATGCTAAATAACGTATTGGTTATACAACCAGGATCCAACGCAGAAAGATATGGTGAGATAGAAGTTGAATTCACTAGAGAAGAAGACAACTGGTATATAAATAAGAAGTGTGCTAGTGTACATGATCTTGATGGAGTCCCTGCTGATTCTGAGATAATGGATTACATGGAGGAGTTAGAGAAATCTACACAACAATGGTTAGACCAACCTATTGGGTATATTATGGGTGATATGACCATTCAAAGCCCACTTCAAGCAAGGATTAGTAAGCATCCTTTTATTGAATTCATACAGCATGTACAAATGGAAATAACCGGTGTGGATATTTCTGTTACCTCTCTACTCAGTAATAAATCAACAGGGTTTGATCCAGTAGTGACTATGCGTAATGTGGTAGCAAATTATATGTATCCGAACACATTAGTTGTACTAGCATTAACCGGAGCTGATATCCTTGCAGCGCTTGAAAAAACAGCTTCCTATTTTATCATTAATGAATCTGGAGACATCGATGTTAATCCGACCTTTAGTCAACCTAAACCCCAACATTATAATTACGATATGTGGGAAGGAATCGAATATACGATTAATGTACAATACCCAATTGGATCACGCATCGAATATGTTACTAAAGATGGAATACCCATTGATTCAGATGAAATCTATCATGTTGTCTTAAACAATTATCGTGCAAATGGTGGAGGTAATTATCATATGTTTCAAAATAAGCCAATTGTCAAAGAAGTACAACAAGATACAGTTGAGCTTATTAGATGGTATTTTGAACAATACCCAACGGTTAAGGCAAGCGTAACAAAAAACTTCGAAGTAAAAAGATAATTAATGCTCAGAACGCCCTGAAAGACACGACAAGCATAAGCAGAGCGGTGCACTGTGGTGCTTCGCTCGCGCGGAAGCGAACTGCTTATGTCTCGAGTGTCTAGGTGCTGGAGCTAGACAGATAATCGCCAAAATTTCTTTGCTCTTAATAAATAAACCCCTACCAATCTTTGGCAGGGTTTACAATTAATCTTCGTCATTATCATCTTTATCGTCATCATCTTCTTCAAGTGAAACTACAATCACCTCTCCAGTATAGGCGTCAATTTCGATGTCCGCCTCTTTTTTGCTACTTTCAATTTCAATCTCATACGTTAAACGACCATCATCTTCATCAAGTTCAATACTTTTTATTGTCCCATCGAATTCGTTTAATGCAATTCCCTCTGCCTTCTTAGCCTCAATTACTACTTTTTCTGCATTTGTTTGTTGCTTTTCTACGTTTTTATCATCAGAAGCATTCTTTAAATCATCGTCTTTATTATCATCTGCATCATCACTCGAATTGTTCTTGGCTTTTTTGGATAACGGCTTTTCTTTTAAATGAAGCACCTCACCAGTACTTCCATCAAGCGTAAGATCATACTTTTTTTCGTCACCTAAAATCTCAACCTCATAAACCGCTTTATTCTTTTTTTCCTCTAGCTCTAGTTCCGTAACTGTACCAGGATATTGATCAGCTACCAACTTTCTAACATCATCCGTTGATAGGGATGCCTCTGCCTGAGATGACGTCGCTTGATATATACCTAACCCCAAAACAGCTGCTACAATTACCCCGCCTACTGCAATTTTCTTCGTTTTACTCAATTTTAATTCCTCCTTGTTTCTTTCTTACTCCTATCATATCCCTCATAAATGAAAGAACATGGTGAACAAGATTAGAATTCGATGAGAAAGTGATTAACGATCTATTACAATCGGGAGGATTACCGTAAAAGTGCTGCCTTCTGCTATATCACTTAATACCGTAAGTTTTCCTTTATGCGCCTCGACAATTGATTTGGCGATAGAAAGCCCGAGCCCTGTTCCGCCACTATCCCTGTTCCTGGCCTTATCTACTCGGTAAAAACGATCGAAAATTTTTGCTTGCTCCTCTTCTGTAATGCCTTGGCCAAAGTCTTGAATCTTAACCGTAACATTCTTATCATCAGCTGAAATGGTTACAATGATTTCTGCATCACTATACTTACATGCATTATCAATTAAACTATAAACCACTTGTTTAAGCTGTTCTGCATTTGCTTTTACGAGTACATTCACATGCTCCTTATTGACCTTTATGGAACGATTATAGGCACCATTAAAAACAGCAACAACATCTAAACACAAATTGACTATGTTTACTTCAGTTAACACACCTTCACTTTTACTTTTGGCAAGAAAAAGTAATTGCTCTACTAACTTCTGCATTCGATCTGCTTCCGCTTCAATAGCTCCAATTGATTCTTGAAAAATCTCAGGACGGTCTATTCCACGCCGTTCTAGAAGTTGTGCATAGCTTTTTACAATTGCAATTGGTGTTTTTAGTTCATGTGATGCATTGGAAACAAATTGTTCTTGTTTGCTGAAGCTTTCTCTCAGATGGTCAATCATTTCATTAAATGTTTGTTCCATTTGATGCAATTCATCCTTAGAATGATTACGTACCGGAATCTTTTCCCAGGTATCCTCTTTTTTATTAGCATTCATTGTTTGAATTAAAGCCTGAATAGGTTTTAATAGAAAACCGGTCAATATTCTACCCGCAAAAATAGTTGGGAGGAGCATAATAATCGATGCACCTATAACAACGTACAATAAGGTTCGCATTGTCTCGCCGAGTCCTGTTAAATGCTTGGAAACCTGTAATGTAACAACATTGCCATCACTCCAGATAATTGGTTGTGCGACGACCGCAACATTGACATGATCATCAAGTGACCTTACTTCTTGTATCTCATTTGATGAAAAAGTAATAGGAAGGCTTGTATATGAACTGTGTTTTGTTAAGGTAATACGGATTTTTTCTTTTTTGTCAATCACCCGAATCATACCTTCATTTGGGAGATAAGCACGCAATAGTTGATCCTTTGGAATAGTTGGATTCTCATTCAATGTGCGTATAATTGTTTCGGTTTGTGCATTTAACTGGTCTAGCTCATTTTCTGCAGATGTTTTATAAAAAAAGTAATAGATAGACGTATTAATTAATAAAATTAACACTAACATAAACAGACTGGAAAACAGTTGAATTTTTGTACGAAGCTTCATCTAGTTTGATCCTTTATCATATACCCTACCCCACGAATCGTTTGAATATATTTAGTATCGAATTCTTTATCAATCTTCTGCCTTAAATATCGAATATAGACATCAACCACATTCGTATCACCAAAATAATCATATCCCCATACTTTTTCGATTAGCTGCTCACGAGTAAGCACAATATTTTTGTTTTGTAATAAATATATAAGTAAATCATATTCACGAGGTGTCAACTCAATCTCTACAGTAGACCGCTTTACTTGTCGTGTATTTATATCTACATATAGCTCACCATTAACTAACTCATTCCGTTTCGATTGTTGCCGTAAATGCACCCTTATGCGTGCCAATAATTCTTCAATTTGAAACGGTTTCGTTATATAATCATTTGCACCTAGATCTAATCCGCTTACTTTATCATGGATTTCATCTCTAGCAGTCAAAAGAATGATTGGAGTTTGTTGATCACTTCGCCGAAACTTCCGTAGAACCTCAAGTCCACTTAATTCAGGCAACATGATATCGAGTAACACTAAATCCCACTGTTTTGTTTTCAATAAATGCAGCGCTTCTTTTCCATCATTTGCAATTTGCGTATCGTAATTTTCATATCCAAGTTCAAGTTGCAGCACCCTACTAAGCTTTTTTTCATCTTCCACAATTAAAATAGCTGGTTGATTCAATATGATCACCTACTTTACAGTCTCTTTTTATGTACTATATCAAATAATCATCACGCTGTACGGATTTTTTCAAACATATGTTTTGCATAATACGTAATAGAAGTCGATAATGTAAAGAATGAATTATGATTTACCCATATAAATTGATTTAAATAATGGTTAAGTCTTTTTCATAAGGGTATGGTGTATTGGAGTAATCCTTAAATCCAATGAATAGGAAAACCGAATTAAATTTAAGGAGTGATGCGTAAATGCTAGCACTTGATCATGTTGTTGTAGCTGCTAATAATGCTGAAGAATTAAGTGCCCAATACGGCAATCAGTTCACCATAAAATCCATTAAGGGTGGCCAACATAACGAATGGGGTACGCATAATTATTTATCTTACTTCTCAAATGATAGTTATATAGAATGGTTAGGAACGTACGATAACGAGAAAATGACTAAAGCAGATAATCCATTAATAAAACATCTCACACATGTTTTGGAAAAAAATATACCTGGCCCATTTCAGTTTGCATTACGTACAACACAAATGGATAGATATATAGAGCATTTCCAAAAAAACGAAATCCCATTTGTAGGTCCAGTCCATGCAACAAGAGAAAAGCCTGATGGATCCATCATAAAGTGGCGAATGCTTTTTCCAGAATATAATTATGAAGAGGAAGTATTGCCGTTTTTAATCGAGTGGGAAGATCCAAAAGAAGCTTATCCAGATACAAGTCTTTTAAATATCCAGACTATTAGACAGATCAACTTTGGGGGAATAGATAAAGAGACTTTCACAAAAATCTATCAACTGAAACCAAAAAAATTAAATAAAAACCACTTCCCTCTACAAAATAGTAAAATTCAATTTACCAATAGTAGAAAGCTGGAATTTGATTTGGTTTAATCCATTATAAAAGCACCCAATCATGGGTGCTTTTGATGTTTAACCAAGTTGCTCTTGTAAAAATTCACTTACTGATTCAGGTGATTTTGTATGTGCACTGTGTTGATGAGCAACTTTTTCACCATTTTTGAAAACCAGGACGCTAGGTATTCCCATTACTTCATACTTTTCAGCAAGTCCTTTTACTTCATCGCTATTTACCTCATACCAGTTGTAACCGTTGAATTCTTCGGTAACATCACCAATAAACATATCCATACGTTTACAGTCCGGACACCAATCAGCAAAGAACTTTATAATTACAGGATTTTCACTTTGGATAACCTCATTAAATTTTTCTACACTTTTTATACTTTCCATTCATTAACACTCCTTTTTCATCTCTACCTCTATTCTACTGATTATCTGGCCAATTGTCTCATATTCTGTTTAGGCTTTGTATTCGACGCGACCTAGAATATAGGCAACTAGCAATCCACCAGCAAAAGTCACAATACTTAAGAATAGAGATGAAGTAGCACTTGGAAATCCTGGATATACAACGAAAATGGATCCAATTACCAATCCGATGATTAGCGCAAATGTTGCATGGCGATAATTTTGCAAAAAGAAATTGATGATTTTACTCATAACTAGGATACCAATTACGATCCCAACACCAGTCACAGCAATTATATCAAGCTGTAAATTACTAATGGCACCTATAATGGTAGGATACACACCAATTATTAACAGCATAAATGAACCACTAATCCCTGGTAAAATCATGGCGCTACTTGCAATAATTCCAGAAAAAAATAACAATATGTAAGTAGACATCGAAATGTTTTCTATAACTCCTGGTTCACCGGATTGAATAAACGCCATTGATCCGACAGTGATAGCGCCAATCACCAGTAAAAAGTAATGCTTCATCTCAAACGTTCGCTTAGCATCCGCTTCATGAAATAAATAAGGCAGAATACCAATAATTAGGCCTAAAAAAAAGAATTGTGTCGGTCCAGCATAGTGTTCAAATAACCATTCTATTAAACGGCTTAAGAGAAGAATTGCTGTGCCAACACCAATTCCAAGTGGTATTAAAAATCCAAGATGTTTTTTCCAGTCCTTGCTGATGACCCCGTTAATCGCTGCAATTAATCGATCATAAATACCTAACAAAACAGCGATTGTACCACCACTAACACCAGGAATTACATCACTTGCCCCCATTAACATACCTCGATAAATATTTTTCCACTCCATTTATTGAACTCCTTTGTGCAAACACATTTTATAAAACATACCGTTATCATATCAAATAATGGTTGCAAATTATATATAAAGTTATATACTGGAAGCAAGCTACTTTGTATTGCAAGGTGGTCATTTTTAGTCTAGGTATCTTGCATAACAAGGTAGGTGTGGAAATGTCATTAAAAAGTCAGCTCTTAAAAGGCATCTTAGAAGGATGTATTCTTTCCATCATTAAACGTGAACCAACTTACGGCTATGAATTATCGCTTAAATTACAACACGATGGCCTAAGCGACGTAAGCGAGGGGTCAATTTATCCGATACTATTACGATTGCAAAAGGAAAAGTTAATTGAAGGCGTGATGAAAGACTCGCAAACGGGCCCTAAACGCAAGTATTACCACTTAACAGAAAGTGGAAGCTCTGCATTGGCTGAGTTTACGAATCACTGGAATGGATTAAAAGGTCCCGTAGATCGAATTATTGAAAAGGGGGAAACGTGTCATAATGAATTCTAAGGATATTATCAAGGTGAATAATGAAAAAAGATACTTCTGAACGAGGAAAACCTTGCGTATTATGAGGAGATGCTTGTGTATATTCGTCTAAATGCAAAGAAATCTGAACAAGCTACAGAGGAAGTACTCTTGGAACTGCTTGAACATTTGATACAGGCTCAGGAAACAGGAAAATCAGCTGCAGCTATTTTTGGGGACGATTCTAAAGATTATTCTAATGCTATCATCCAAGAAGTGCCAAATGAATCAAATACAGTAAGAATACCTTTTATTGCATATATTATCATCCAATTCTTAGCCATTATTAGTCTTGTAAACGGCGTCGTTGGTTATGGAATGCATTACTTTTTTGAACTGGGCTCTACTACCACAGTCATTTCGCTTGGATCGGGATTTCTTATTGTCTGTATTAATCTGTTTTTACTATACCTATTTATTACTGTTATATTTAAATGGATAAAGCGATCTACAGATAAAAAGCCAAACAAATGGCTAGAATTTCTTCAGTTATGGTTGATTAGTGTAGTTATGATTCTATTATTCATTGCAGATTTCTATTTCATGCCAGGTTTCGGAACGAAAATCACGTTTCCAACGATAGCCTTTGCTGGGATAGGAATACTTTTGTATCTCATTTCTTATCCGTTAAACAAGAAGTTTAGACTAACAAAATAATTGGTGCGGAGAATAGATTTTCTTTTCAGCAGAAAACCTATTCTCCCTCAATAAACTCAAGCTCAGGCATCCACTGAGACAGATGTGCTTTGGTTTCCTTGTAATGCTCTTTCGCATTTGGAAGAGTTTTGTTTGTCAGCTGATACATGGGAATCACCTCAAAATGCGTTTCTCCGCGCTGGTAATCCACAAAGGTTGGTAAAAACTTCGGTGAAACAACTTCTATCTTATCTTCTGCATCTTCGCTAACCGTCTTTCGAATAGTAAACTGCACCATCCCACCTATTCGGCGGTAAAATTCATCCTGACCAGATAGAAAGTTGCCAAGCGAGTAGGCGACAAACGTTTTATTCCCATTTTTGCCTTCAATCCAGCCAACTGGCTGCAGAACATGTGGATGGTGCCCAATGATAACCTGTACGCCTTGATCTGCAGCAAATTGCACCAAATCTTTTTGCTTCTGACTAGGCATCCGTTCATATTGGTTTCCATAATGAAGACTTAATACAATAACATCCGATAACCTTTTTGCCTCGCTAATATCAGCAGCTATTTTATTTTTATCGATCAAATTCACCAGATACCCTTTCCCGTTTGGAACAGGAATCCCATTTGTGCCATATGTATAGGCTAGAAAGGCAACCGATATATCCTGGTTAGTCTGAAATACGCGGATTTCATTCTGATCTTCCTTACTTTTGTATGCACCCGTATACATCATATCAATAGTTTCCCAATGCGCGATAGCGTTCTGTATCGCTGTCTCCCCACGGTCTAATGTATGATTATTTGCAATGGTCACAACATCAATCCCAGCTTCCTTCAGTGCATTCCCCATTTTTTGTGGGGTGTTAAAGGCAGGATAGGTTGATAATCCAATGTCTACTCCACCGATCATCGTTTCCTGGTTAGCCATTGTAATCGAGGATTGCTGCAAAAAAGGTGCAACTTTATCAAGCATCGGACTAAAATTATAGTGATTTCCATTAAAGGCATCTTGGTATACCGTTTCATGTATTAATAAATCACCAATCGCTGAAAGTGTAATTTCATGTATTTCTGTTGTAAGAAAGTCTGTGTTAGTTGATTTATTCTGAAAACCAATTTCACTTTTTACGTGATCGACCGCATCACGACTATTATCAGCATTCATACATGCAGTTAACAAAAAAGTACAAAGGCATAATAGAATGCTGGCTTTATAATGTAACATGAAATGTCGCTCCTTTTTTCCTATCGTACATCCTTACTCGCTACTGAACAGCACAATATGTTTCGAATTTATTATACATTTTTTGTAGATGTTCATGGTCTAAATCAGATAAACTTTCCCAATCTACTACATCCATTATGTAATAATGAAAATTCCATATCTTTTGCTTAATTGGTTTATCACTGACAACTGCGGTTTTATAGAGTACTTCAATCATCGCATAAAGCATGGAAACATCATCTTTTCCATAATGTCGGATTTGGTAAAATGATTTATAAAGATAATCTTCAAATTGTTTTGGCTCACAGATAAGTCGTAGTTGCTTGTTATTATCTGCATAATATCGATTTTCATTATAAATAGAACCAATCTCACTTAGTAATGCGCCGATTCGATTTAAACAATTTATTGCAGTGTGAGGATCATTTATTGCCGGTGAAATAGCCCGCAATGCAATTTCCACCAGTTTTTGAAGTATAAATTCCACATCTTGTAGATCCGTTCGTTCATTGCCAATTACTAGGAACTGTTTAAACTCATGATTATCATCACATTCTTCCGTTTCAATTACACTCATAACTGGTAAACCTTTCGTTACAAAATCACCAATTTGTGCGTGAACATGCAATGTACATCCCTGTCTGATTGCCTGTCTCACAAGCTCTTCCCAATCAATTTTTTGGATATAACCTGAATCATAAGCATAAATGACCCGTTTACTTTTCGTTTGCAAATCCTTTAGTTCAACTTCATCCCAGTCGTCATACTCGAAAAAATTATAGTCTTTATAAGTACTTTTAATTACTTGTGAACCGTCATTTCGAATTTTGGCAATTAAATTATTCACTTGAATCCATCGTGCAGAGTGGTGAATAAAATAAACGAAAAACGCAAGATTAATGATGGCAACGATTACCATGACAATCGGGCCAACTACGGAGGATTCCTTCCCTGCTGTCAATAAATGAATCAATGCAAAAACAAAGCCTAGGCAATATACTCCTAAGACATGTTGAGTTGTTCGACTTTTCATAAAGTCCTGTAAGGTCCGTGGAGAAAATTGAGTAGAATACGTTGTTAAAACTACCATAATAACGGAAAAGCTAATAGTGGTCATCGTTAAAATACCCGTAACAAGTGATGCGTATAAATCAACAGCTATATTATTTGTTGTTAGCAATAGCTTAGGTATACTATTTTTAAAGCTATCAACTAGCCAACTATCTGTAATGGTTATGAGAATAACTAATAGGATAGATATAACCCCGTATAGTGCTGGTATAAACCAAAAGCTATCGCGAATCTTGATCAAAAACTTAGTTTGATTCATGCAAGTGCTCCTTCTGATGATATGATAATCCCATAAATTGGGTAAACCTGCTGACTTCAACCACATTAGATTGCTATCCCAGTACATGAGATACCAGCAAATCCGTAAAGCTTTCCGTACAATATTTCCATCTTGCTCCCTTACTCGTGTTATCCATCGCGAATAACATCCACAACACCTGTTTAGTTTACATTAGTACGGCTGACTGAGTCATTTAGAACAATTGATCTGATTGTTGCTTCCAATTTAATATTCTCAACTATCAACAATAACAGCTTCACGCATCGCTTTCATCCCTGTGCTTTCAGTATACCTTTTACATGTTTAACGATAAAGAAGTTTTAAGTATATTTAAAGTGTGACCGATTTAATGCTTAATTATTTCATAATCTGAAATAATTAAGCATTAAAGTCAGCGGTTGCCGCTGGGGTATCAACCTTTTTTCAATATCAACACTCGTTCCCACATATCAAGCTTCAATCATTCCTTTAATTAACACCATTAAAAAACTGGCCTTACACGGTTCATGTCGTGTCAGACCAGTTTTATATAAACCTATTACTATTTTTTATCTACTAATTCAGTATAGACAACCAAGCGTTGATTGTGAGTACCAATGTCTTGAATATAATCACCAGTACATGTAATTAAATTAAGCATCCTTCTTGGGGTATACCCAAATATTTGTTCAATAGGAGCTTCACCAAGATCGTAGGCTTTTTTACCAACAACTTTAAAAACTAGTGTGTCTCCATTTTCATCGGATATTTTTACTTCATCACCAGCTTCAAGCTCATTCAGGTCCCAAAATATACCTTTACCCTTTGGATCATTTACATGACCTGCAAGAACTGCACTTCCTTGTTCACCAGGTTTAGCACCCGATTTATACCAACCTGCATTACGATAATCTTCCGGAACATCCATCTTACCACTTGCTTGTAAGCCAACATGTTCTACCGGAGCTTCCACTCCAATACTCTCTATCTTAATCGTAGCAGGGACTAAGCCTTTTGCAGGTTCATCGAAAGCATCTGAATAAAAAGTCTCTTCTTTTACTTTGTTAGACTCTTCTTTAACGCTAGCATCTTTTGTTTCCCTATCTGGTTGTTCTATCGTTTGTTTTTCAGTAGCAGTTTCTTGTGTATCTTTTGGTTCAGGTTGGGTTGAGTCAGTGCTCTGCATCTGACCACAACCAACTAATACTGTTAAGACTAGTAAACTCATTATCTTCCGCATCACACTGACCCCCTACCTTTTCCAGACACTTTTATTATTATTTATTTTCTGATGTTTGATACTTACGGATTGCTACAATTGCTGCTAAAGCAAATGCACTTGCACCTAAGATCCATAACATCATCATGTCGTTATTATTTGCTGGTGCGAAGCCAGTTTCTGGCATTTCAGATGGCATTTCAGCAGCAAACTTATCAGGGAATTGAGTTACAATAGCACCAGATAGTGATTTTGAAATGTCATTTGCATAAGCATATGCTTCATGAAATTGGTTATAAGCTTCTTCATAGTTTCCAGCTGCATAAGCATCAAATGAACCAATTAGTTGATTAACATGATCTTGTAATTCTTCTGATACTACATCTGCAGGAGCATTACCATCTGTAGCTGTTTCCATGAATGCTGAGAAGTCTGCACGATACTGTTCTAATTCATCAAGTGCTGCTTGCTTAGCTTCTTCGTCTTCAGCTGCAGTTGCTTTTACATAGTCTACAAAGTAACCAATGTGTCCAGCCCACATTTCTTTAAATTTAGCTGCTGCTTCATCGCCATATACAGAGCCGATTGCTGCAGAAAGTTTATCTGTATTTGCAGATAATTGTGCTGCGTTTGCTGCAAAGATTTCTGCTGATTCTTCGCCTTCAATTCCGTTTTGCATAGCTGTTACAGCGAATGCTACGTGTCCTGAAAGAATATCATTTAATGCTAAACGAAGATCTGCTGCTGGTGTAACAGCCATTTGATTATTAAATTTCTCTGGGAATTGAGCTGTAATTGCACTTGAAAGACCCTTCGCTGTCATAAACAAGTGTGATCTTGCATCTGCTTGTTTGCTGAATGCTGTTTTATAATCTCCAGCAACATAAGAATCAAATGCTGAAACTAATTGATTAACGTGTGTTTGTAATCCTTCTGCTAGAGCATCTGCTTCAACACGACCTTCAGTTGCTGTTTCAAGAAATGCTGAGAAGTCTTTACGATACTGAGACAGTTCTTCTAGTGCTGCTTCTTTTGCTGCTTCATCTTCAGCTGCAGTTCCATTTACATAGTCTACAAAGTAGCCAATGTGTGCACTCCACATATCATGAAATCCTTGACCTGCTTTTTCGCCATATACAGAAGCTATAGCATCAGATAATGCTTGTGTATTTTCACCAAGTTGAGCTGCTGCAGCTTCGAAATCTTCTGCTCCTTCGATTCCTTTACGCATTGTAATGATTGCCAAGTTACCGTGTTCAGATAACAATGAACCTAGTGTTGCTCTAAGATCAACCGCTGCGTTCGTTACTGTCGGTTTCTCTGCTGTTTCTGCGCTAACTAAACCTCCGTTTGCTGAGAATAACAATGCCGCACTCATTGGTGCTACTACTAATGCTTTTTTCCAATTCATCTTAATAACATCTCCTTTTAGTTTTTTTATTATGTGATTCTACTAAGCTAACGAAGATGATTTCTATTTGGATCACTTTTTCTCAGGGAAAGTTTTGATAGTATCTCTTTTAAGAGAGTTCGAAACCGTGTTAAAGGCCTACACACCAACGTTTTTAGAAAGAACAATTTTTTAATACTTTTAATAATTTCTATTAAAAAAACTGGTATGCATGATCATGCATACCAGTTTCTATTTTTGTCTAGCTGAAATTCCTGTGCTTTTCTTATGAAATCGGTGAGCTTAATAAAATATCACCTTGTGGTGTTTGGCTATCTGCATTTGGTTCTTTTGTGATTGCGACCGTATCCCACTTGTGTTCACCTTCATAATTCATAATATAGGATACAGCACCATTACCTTCTTCATTTGAGACAAATGTACCTGCGCGATATGGCTTCCCATCTTCAAGTACCCATACCTGGTACGTTTCTTCACCTTCAAGTGGTGGAAGATCACTTGCTTGAATAACCAAGTTCGTTTTACTGTTTTGTTCGATCATCATTGCAGTTGCTTCTGCACCTATTCCTTCAGAAGGACTTAATGATAGCGTTTTTTGAATGGTATCAAGTGAAGTTTCTTCCGGTTCCTTAGTAGGTTTTGTTGCCTCTGGTTCGTCAGACAGATAAATTAGCGCTGCCCCATTTCCTACTAATGATAGCGTTAAAACAGCTGCAATTAATGGTTTATACCATCCTTTTTTCTTCTTTCGTGGTTCCTTCCTGCTTTTTATAGAAGTCACCTTTCTACTTTCCATTTGTTCCACTTCTGGTTCAGTTTCAGTCTCAGAAATATTTGTGCCATTCACTATACTAGATAGTACACGTTCCTTCATACCACTAGGCGGGTCTATAGCTTCACTGCTATATGGAAGGTCTTCCGTTAATTGTTGTAGCTCTTCAAGCTCTTCTTGACATTCATCACACGCTAACAGATGTAATTCGAATTCTTCTTTTTGTTCGTTTGTTAGTTGGTTATTAAAATAATCAAGCAACAAATCACAGGTATTAGACATCATCCTGAACCCCCCTTTCATTCGTAGGAGACACTATACCGCGTAAATGCTTCAATGCTAAACGCACTCTCCCTTTTACTGTACCTAATGGTATATCACATGTTTCAGCTATTTTAGACTGTGATAACCCTTTGAAATAAAACAACTCGATTATTTCCTGTTGTTCACCTGTTAATTGTTTAACTGCCACGCGAACCTCTTCGCTACGTTCTTTCCATTCTACCTGTTCTTCAGTAGAAGGAGTTGAATCATGAAGTGCATCCCGTTCATCTATTTCATATGGTGTTTCCTTCTGTTTTCTTAACATATCAATCGTTGCATTACGCGTAACGGTTAATAACCAAGAAGAAAACTTGCCCTTTGATTCATCAAAGTTTCGTTGTTTTGACCAAATTTTTGTAAAAACATCTTGCACAACTTCTTCGGCAAGAAATTTATTCTTGGTCATGCGAAACGAGAAAGAAAATAACAGCTTTTCATAGCGATCATATAACTGTTCGAGCGCTTGTTCATCTTGTGCTTGTGTTCGATTGAATAGTTCAATATCTTGCTCCCGCATAACATTCTCCTTTTGAAAAGATATATAGACTTATCATATCATAATTACCCCAAATGGAGAGATGTAAAGCTTTCATTTGAAATGAAGCTTCTATATAGTATACGGTTGAAAATAACCAATGGATCACTTTTCCACTTATTAATGGTAAAAATATTAGAATTCCATGTTTTAATCTATACATAGCGGGAAAGTGATTTGTTGCATGAAAATTTATTGTAGTAGAAAGGATCGATTCTAATGCGTAGTACGCAACAGTATCAGCCAACAAGAAACAAACAGCTTTCAGATGCACAAGAAGTCTCCTATACAAAGGAATTCAAGCATGCTGATATGGCTGGAGGCTATCGAAAGCCAAGAGTGAAACAAGCGAAACAGGATAATTAATACTAATACTTGGAGATATAAAGCCCCTTTCTTACAAAAATGAAAGGGGCTTATTTTGTGAAATGACTTCCTGCATCTTAAACAATATGGGAAAATAATAAATAACTGAAACATTTTTATACAGTTTTCGTAATACAAACGGATAGAGAGATAAAGGAGGTCATAGGAATGACAGAACCAGCAATGCAACTGACGGATGTCAAAAAAACAATTGGCAAGAAAGAAATCATTAAAGGTCTTACATTTACCATTAATAAAGGAGAAGTTTTTGGGTTTATCGGGCCAAACGGGGCAGGTAAAACAACAACTATCCGAATGATGGTTGGTTTGATGAACATAACAGAAGGCGACATTCAGATTTTAGGAAATAGTATTAAAACAGATCATAAGGCAGCAATTAGGGAAGTGGGAGCAATTGTTGAAAATCCAGAAATGTATCCATTCATGAGTGGATGGCAAAACCTTCAACATTATGCTCGAATGATCCCTGGTGTAACAAAGGATCGTATAGATGAGGTTGTTAAATTAGTAGGGTTAGAAAAGCCAATCAAAGAAAGGGCCGGAAAATATTCACTTGGAATGCGCCAACGTTTAGGAATAGCTCAAGCGTTATTACATAAACCATCTGTGTTAATCCTAGATGAACCTACTAATGGACTTGATCCTGCAGGGATACGGGAAATTCGTAAATACATACGAAATCTAGCACAAGCTGAAAATGTTGCCGTTATTATTTCTAGCCACATGCTTGCAGAGGTGGAGCAAATGTGTGATCGTATCGGAATTATTAAAAATGGCGAACTAATATCTACACAGCATTTACAGGATGCATCTGGAGAAACCCAATCTCACCAAATTCAGATAGAGGTAGAGCCATTAAGTAAAGCCCAAGAACTACTAAAAACACATCACGATATAGATGGAACCATTGCCGGGGATGCCATTACATTCCAGAGCGATAAAAAGAATATACCATTATACATTCAAACGCTTGTTGAAAACCAACTGTCAATCTATCAAGTTGGTGTATCCAAAACTACATTAGAAGATAAATTTTTTGATTTGATTGGAGAGAATACAATTGAGTAACTTCTTTCAGCTTTTGATAAATGAACAAATTAAAACATATATACGAAAGTCTACGTGGTCGATGTATATTATATTAGCCCTGATTATAGTGGGAATCGGTTTTATGACAAACTTTTACGAAGGAACTTTAACAACTTATGATGAAGACACATGGCGTCAAACGCTTGAAGAAGAGAATCAACAATATGCAGAGGACATAAAAAAGGAAGAGATGATGGCTAGTTATAACTCATCTCTTATAGAAAAGAACAATTACCATCTGGAGCAGGACATTATGCCGGTTGGATATGACGCTTGGCAGTTCGTTTCAGAAAATGAATTCCTATTATCATTAGTAACATTATTTACAATCATTGTTGCTGCGGGTATTATTGCCAATGAGTTTAAATGGGGTACTATCAAACTTTTATTAATTCGCCCAATATCACGGACGAAAATCTTACTATCTAAATATATTTCCGTATTGTTATTCGCATTATGGACATTACTATTCGTATTAGTATTATCTTTTATAGTGGGAACAATATTCTTCGGCATTAATAGCTTCGATCCACAGATTGTCACAAATCAAGGTGATTCTTATGAACAGGTTTCTGTTATCAAACAAATTATTGCAGGATATGGACTTCAACTAGTTACATTATTAATGATGGCAACCTTTGCCTTCATGATATCCGCTATTTTCCGTCAAAGTGCACTCGCAATCGGAACAGCAATTTTCCTTATGTTTGCAGGTACTTCCATTGTAGGGTACTTTGCGGATAAGGCATGGTCAAAATATATCCTGTTCGCTAACACTGATTTAAGTCAATATGTAACTGGAACCCCTTTTATTGAAGGTATGACATTAGGCTTTTCGATCATAGTATTACTTGTATACTATGTAGCTTTTCTTGCTATTACATGGCTGTTTTTCACAAAAAGGGACGTTGCAGGAAACTAATAACATTACGGTATTGTTAAAACTTTTTATTTTGCATTCTAATTCTTCTATATCTATGATATAAATAAGATAAGTATAAGTGCCCACAGGAAGGATAGTGGAAGGCCGCTGAAAAAGTTAAATATAGTACAAAATATGTGGATCTACCATCGCATCTTTGAATATACTGCGCTTTCCGCGGGCGAGTGTCGAGTCTCCTCGGACTGCCGTCCTGCGGGGTCTCGCCGATCTCTTACTTCCCGCAGGAGTCTCCGTATATTCGAGATGCTAAGTTAAGGTGAAAAGTTACATTTTAAAAATCCACCACTTTTTCAGTAACCTCGGACAGTGGCCGCTGCAGCTAAACATAGAAGGATACTGTTTATACCATATTACTCGAGGTGTTAGGAATGAAGCGTTATTTAACAACCTTGTTTATTGTACTTAGTGGTATTATTTTATTTGTTGGTTTACAAATCAACTTCCGCTGGAATGGAATCCTATCATGGGGATTATCGTTTGTTAGTTTAATTTTTGCGGTTTATTTTACTAAGTATATTCCAAATGAGAAGAAACAAAAAAATCATAATTAAATTTAGTTATAAAAGCTGTATGACCAAATTGGTGCATACAGCTTTTGTTTACTTATTTATTAATAGGAGTTATTCCTTGATCCGACGAGCAAAGTCCACAAAACGGAATTTGTCAGGTCGATGTCTTGATTCCGTATATTGAAACAAACTTGCATCATCTAAATAGACCAAGCTCTTTATCACAACAACGTTTGAATAACCCTCAAGATCTAAGAATCGTCTATCTTCTTCAGTTGGTTCCTCAACAACAATTTCTTTTCTAGCAAAACTAATTGTCAATCCTAATTCATTTTCTAAATAACGATAGATGGATTCCCCGCAAATTTCCTTTGTAAGTGTCGGTACAACTTTTTCATCCAGAAAATCTTTATCTAAAATAACCTTTTCTCCATCAATTTCTCTCGATCGTATTACCTTCCAAACTTTGTCCATTGGGTTTAGATGTAACGTGTTTTGAAGACGTTGATCTGCTTCAGACAGAATCAGCTCATTCACAATCGTCTGAGTCTCCAGATTTAATTTATTCGCTAACTCGCTGAAGCTTACTATCCCTGAGACAGGGAAATCAAATTTATTGATATCAATTACAACAGAGCCTTTACCTCTTATCTTTTGAATATAGCCATTTTGCGCCAATAAATTCAATGCCTTTCGAATGGTTTCTCTTGATGTCATAAACATCTCGGTAAGTTCATTTTCTGATGGTAGCATCGTTTGTTTTGGCCAGTAATTATCTTGTATTTTTAAAACTAAATCCTGATAGATAGTAAAGTATTTTTTCTGCATACTCATTCCCCATTAGTTTATATCATAGACAATCGATTCATATGGCCTTAACGTAAGTTCTTGTTCTTGGAGGCACGTATCCGAATCCTGATAATTAGATAGTAACACATTTCCGTCTGGATAAGGCAGTTCAATTGTTACCTCTTTTTCATAAAAATTATTTACAACACACAATGTTTTACCGTGCCAGTTGCGTGTATATGCAAACACCTGTGGATGATCTTCCATTAGTAGTTGATAATCGCCATATGTGATTACATCTTGTTTTTTCCTAAGTTCAATTAGTTTTTGGTAATGATAAAAAATAGAATTCTCATCCTGCAAGGCTTGCACCGCATTAATCTCAGGATAATTTTTGGCTACAGAAATCCAAGGTGTGCCTTTCGTAAATCCCGCATGATCACTAGTCGACCATTGCATAGGAGTACGTGCATTATCGCGTGACTTTTGTTGCAGAATAGCAATGATTTCATCCTCTGATTTACCTTGTTGTTTTAATGACTCATACGCATTTAATGACTCTACATCACGGTAATCATTTATGCTTGAAAATTTAGGATTAGTCATCCCAATTTCTTCACCCTGATAGATATACGGAGTACCCTGCATCAAATGAATCGTGGTTGCCAGCATTTTAGCTGACTCTACACGGTATTTGTTTTCGTTACCAAATCTTGATACGGCACGGGGCTGATCATGATTACACCAGAATAATGCATTCCAGCCACCACCTTTATGAATCCCCACCTGCCAGTTGGATAATATTTGCTTCAAAGCCTGAAAATCGAACGGAGACGTTGCCCATTTCTCTCCATTCGGATAATCCACTTTCAAGTGATGAAACTGAAAGGTCATATCCAGTTCATTGCGTTCAGGATTTGTATACTGGATGCAATTTTCAATCGTAGTTGATGACATTTCTCCAACCGTCATCATGTCATGCTTGGAGAAAACAGCCTGATTCATTTCGTTTAAATAGTCATGAATTTTTGGACCATCCGTATAAAATTTCCGTCCATCACCTTCATAATCATCCGGGAACCGTTGATCTTTTGAGATAAGGTTGATCACATCTAAACGAAATCCATCAATACCTTTCTCCGCCCAATAGTGCATCATGTCATATAACTTTTTACGGACCGCTTCGTTCTCCCAATTTAAATCGGCTTGTGTCCGATCGAACAGATGCAAATAATATTGATTCGTATTTTCATCATATTGCCATGCTGATCCGCCAAATTTCGATTGCCAGTTGGATGGCGCTTCACCACCCTCAGCATCTTTCCAGATATAAAAGTCACGATACGGATTATCCTTTGATTTAGCAGATTCAACAAACCACGTATTTTCAGTGGATGTATGATTTATTACTAAGTCCATAATCAACTTCATTCCACGCTGATGCGTCTCATGAAGCAATCGATCAAAGTCATCCACCGTTCCATACATCTTGTCGATTGAAAAATAATCGCTGATGTCATAACCGTTATCCTTCTGTGGTGACTGGTAAACCGGCGTTAACCAAATAACGTCAACCCCAAGCTTTTGTAAATAATCAAGTCGTTTGATTATCCCCTGAATATCACCTACACCATTTCCGGTGGTATCCTGAAAGCTTTTCGGATAAATTTGATAGACAACTGCTTTTTTCCACCATGGTTCTGTCATAAGAAAACACCTCGTTGATTGATTTATTTGTTTAGTTTACGTATAGCGATAAGATACGTAATCAAAAATGGTATAACTATTACAATAGCCATTCCGATCCAGAAAGCTGTCAATCCACTCTCAATAGAAAGGGGAGCCGGAACACCGCCAATTCCAATTGAATGAGCGGTTACACCTTGCATCATAATAATTGCACCAGCCAGGGAAGAACCGATTACTGCAGCTATAAACGGATATTTATAGCGTAAATTCACTCCGAACATTGCGGGTTCTGTAATTCCAAGCCACGCCGAAATTCCAGATGTTAACGAGAGTCCTTTTAGTTTTTCATTTTTAGCAGCTGCCCAAATTGCAAATACTGCTGCACCTTGCGCTATGTTGGAAAGTGCCAATATCGGCCACAAGAATGTGGTTCCCGTTGAACCAATTAATTGAATGTCTACTGCTAATAATGTATGGTGCATACCGGTTATTACAAGTGGTGCATAGATTGCTCCATATAATAGTCCACCGATAATAGGAAATGCATCGAATATATTAACAATACCATCCGTAATAAAGTTTCCTACTGCAAACATAACTGGACCAATTAAGATAAAGGTCAAGAACCCTGTTACAAGTAATGCAATTGGTGGCACGATTAACAATTGTAACGAATCCATTACTTTTTTCCTCAAATAGATTTCAATTTTTGCTAATACGTAGGAAGCAAATAATACTGGAAGAACTTGACCTTGGTAACCAATTTTATCAATTTCGAATCCGAATAAGTTCCATGTAGGAATAGTTCCCGCTTTCAATGCGTCACCATATGCATAAGCGTTTAACAAATCGGGGTGTACCATGATTAATCCGAGTACAATACCTAGGATTGGACTTCCACCAAATCGCTTCACTGCTGCCCAACCAATCAACGCTGGCAGGAATGTGAATGCTGTATTTGCGATAATATTAATCATGCTCGCAATACCAGCCCATTCAGGGTACATTTCAATTAGTGACTGTGTCTCACTAAATATTCCCTTTCCTACTAAAATATTATTGATACCAAGTAATAAACCAGCCGTTACGATAGCCGGAAGAATAGGAATGAATATATCCGCTAACGTTTTAATTCCACGTTGGAGTGGGTTTTGTTTTTGTGCACTGGCTGCTTTCACTTCATCTTTACTTGCTTCCTCTATACCTGTTTCTTTAAGTATTGCTGCATATACCTTATCAACTGTACCCTGACCAATTACGACCTGGAACTGACCACTTGACAAGAAAGATCCTTTAACAATATCAAGATTTTCTAATGCCTCATTATCTACTTTATCCTGGTCAACTAATGCGAAACGAAGACGAGTGACGCAATGTGTTGCCACATTTATGTTATCTTCCCCACCAAGTGAAGCTACAATATCCTGCGCTTCCTTTGCATAGCCAGTTTCCTTGATGCTCTTGGTTTTACGTTTCAGTGCGGTGTGAAATAATACTGATTTACCTGCTTCCACCACATTGTCCTCAGTCTTATCAAGCATTTCAAGCGCTTCACCATTTGTCATAATTACTGGTGTTATTGTGCTTTTCGCTTTTTCTCTAATAAAATTTAAATCAAAAGTTACGAGTGGGTCTCCAGTTTTAACCTGATCGCCTTGTTTTACATGCGCTTCGAAACCTTCTCCATCAAGAGAAACCGTTTCCAAACCGATGTGAATTAAAACCTCAATACCTGATTTGCTTTCAAGACCTACCGCATGTTTAGTTGGGAATATCTGTACAACTTTACCATCAAATGGTGCTACAACTTTTCCGTCACTTGGTTCTATTGCTAATCCATCACCCATCATCTTTTCAGAAAATGTTGGGTCTGGAACAGCATTAAGCTGCTTAATTTCACCACTAAGCGGTGCATATATGATTTCATTGTTACTCATAGTAAGTGCTCCCTCATTTCTATTTCTCTTTTAAACTTGTATATACATGTTTACTGAAATAGTATAACTTGTATATACATGTAATGCAAGGGCTTACATTCAACTGTTTAATTTAACCATTTATTTTGAAAACATTCACTACTGCTTACAATAATTTTTGGATTAGGGGATTTATCTTAGAATGGCAAAATCAATTATTATTAAATGCAAAAAGAGACTGCTAGTGAACAGCCTCTTCTATGTTCATTGCTGTATAAAGATTAAACGGTCATCATTTTCAGCAGGGTCGCCACGTCCGTCCGTGTTATTTGTTATAACATACAACCCTTTTTCTGTAGCCAGTACGTCACGGACACGACCCAGATTATCTATTAATAGTTTCACTTCATTACTGAAAGGATCAAATTCACGTACACCTTCTCCGCGTAAAGAAGCGAAATAAAATTCCCCATCTATATATGCCATACCTGAGGGAGCCCATGTTGATTCTCCTGAATGAACAACTGGCTCAATCATCCCTTCCCTTGATTGATCACCACGAATTATTGGCCATCCATAATTATTACCTTTTTGAATTCGGTTAATTTCATCATGAGCATTTGATCCATGTTCCATTGCATACAACGCCCCTTCTTCATCCCAGGCAAGTCCTTGTGGATTACGATGACCATACGTATATACATAGGAATTTTCAAACGGATTATCTTTCGGAATAGATCCATCTAAGTTCATTCGCAAAATTTTACCAGACAGGCTGTCCAGGACTTGAGCATTACTTTCTACAGTGGCATCACCAGTTGTAATATATACCTTGTCATCTGGTCCAATCGCGATTCTGCCACCTTGATGAAATTTCCCACCTGGAATCTTATCTAGCAATACTTCTATCTCCTTCCAATTGTTCGAAGCTTCTTTCATTTTAATGACACGTTGATAATATTCCCCATTTTCTTGGTATGAATAATAAGCAAAAGCCTCTTTTGTTTTTGTAAAATTCGCTGGCATAGCAATGCCTAATAAACCAGCTTCAGGCTGATTTGATATATTCTTTTCAAAGCTAACGGTTTTCTTCGATTGCTCTCCATTTTTTACAGTTACAATTGCCCCAGTTCGCTCACTGATATAAAACGTACCATTTGCAAGTTGTATTTCCCAGGGTTCGTCTAGATTTTGAGCAACCACCTTGCGTTGTTCATTAGGAGTCGGGGTTTTCACTTTATGTTTTTCAGAACATCCAACTAATAGGAAAAACAGACAAGACATTACTAAAAACATTCGCATATTGGAACACCTCTTATCAGACTTATTTGCTCCAGTTTATCGATAATCTAGATTGCTTTCAAATTAAACTTAAACTAAATTTAAATATTTTTTCAAATAACTGTTGACGGATGAACATTTTTAGATATATAATTGTCATTAAATTTAAATAACTCTTATCAAGAGTGGCGGAGGGAATAGGCCCTGTGATGCCCGGCAACCATCAAGCTAGATTTCTAGCCTTGAAAGGTGCTAAATCCTACAGGTCATTTATGATCTGGAAGATAAGGGGAGGATCGTCGTTACATAAACGCCCTCTTCTTAGGAAGGGGGATTTTTGTTTTCCCTCCTTTCTAACCTACCAGACCATTAATAATAGGCCAACTACAAAAGGAGGAATTATTAATGTCAAATTTCAATCTTCACAATCCAGAAACTGTACTACTGCATGGTGGTCAAGAGCCTGATCCAGCAACAGGATCTCGGGCTGTACCTATTTACCAAACAACTTCCTA
The DNA here is from genome assembly GCF_057836705.1 of Virgibacillus carmonensis. Lineage (NCBI taxonomy): Bacteria > Bacillati > Bacillota > Bacilli > Caryophanales > Bacillaceae > Virgibacillus > Virgibacillus carmonensis. Next base: position 56,557 of record NZ_JBYQFJ010000010.1, read on the forward strand.
TTCATTTCGCGATACGGAACATGCACAAGACTTATTCGGATTAAAGGAGCCTGGGAACATTTATTCACGGATTGGCAACCCTACCGTTGATGTTTTCGAACAACGTGTTGCATTACTTGAGGATGGTGTTGCTGCAGTAGCGACTTCATCTGGAATGGCAGCAATAACACTCGCAATTTTAAATATTGCTGGTGCAGGTGATGAAATCATTGCCGATAGTAATTTATATGGTGGAACTTACAACCTGTTTGCTAATACGTTACCTCGATATGGAATTAACGTTAAGTTTGTCAATGCCACTAATCCTGGTGAGATCGAAGAAGCAATAACAGATAAAACGAAAGCTGTTTTTGGAGAAATTATCACCAATCCTAGCTTACATGTATTCGATGTTGAGGAAATTGCAGCGATTGCTCACAGTCACAACATTCCACTTATTATTGATAACACATTTGCAACGCCCTATATCACCAAGCCACTAACTTGGGGAGCTGATATAGTCGTCCATTCTGCTACAAAATGGATTGGAGGTCACGGTACCGCGATTGGCGGGATTGTTGTGGATGGCGGCCGTTTTAACTTTGATAATGAAAAATTCCCTGGATTTATTGAAGCCGATGAAAGTTACCACGGAATTCGCTACGTGGATATCGGCCCAGCAGCATTTGCAACAAAATTACGGGTGCAGCTATTGCGCGATATCGGGGCATGTTTGAGTCCACACAATGCGTTTTTACTTTTACAAGGTTTGGAAACATTGCATTTACGGATTGAAAGACATAACAAAAATGCCAAAGAAGTCGCCGACTTTTTGCAAAACCATCCAGCAGTTGAATGGGTTAACTATCCTGGACTAAAAGAACATCCATCTTATGAATTGGCAAAGAAATACTTTAAAAATGGTTATGGCTCTATCATAACGTTTGGGATTAAGGGTGGTCGCGCAGCAGGTACAAAATTGATCGACAACGTTACACTTTGGTCACACGTGGCAAATGTTGGAGATGCGAAATCACTCATTATTCACCCAGCTTCAACAACACACCAACAACTAAGTGCGGAAGACTTGGAAAAAAGTGGCGTTTCTGAAGAATTAATTCGACTTTCAATTGGTATTGAATCAACAGAAGATATTTTAACCGATTTAGATCAAGCTATTGCAAAAGCAACAAATGAAGACCTAACGATTCCTCTAACAACAGAAGACACTGTAAAATGGTTGGTCGGCTCACCTTTTAAAAGAGATCAGGGTGCTGTAAGTAAGAAAGTAATTGCATTTTTTGATTCTGGTGATCCTTCGAGCCATCTAAATAGAAGTGCAGAGCAACTACAGCAATTGGGCTTTTATATTGTACCAATTACTGAATCAGAACAGGAAAGTTCCTACAAACAACTAGCAGATATTCCGTTTGACATTGATGCAGTTTGGTTTAATGGAAAGGTTTTACCAACAACAATTGAACAACTCATTAATAAACAGGTGAAAATAGTTTGGGCTGAAGAGCCGGCAGTTTCCGATCAAGCATTAGAAAACGCTGAGGCAGCTGGAATTACCGTTATTTCTGGTAAAAACCCTTTTCATGAAACAATCCGTATAAGGGGAAATAGCCCATTAAATATACCTGTTGAAGTTTAAACGAAGGAGGGGTCATATGGAAATATTTCAGAAAACCTTTTCAACAACAGAAAATATATCCATTGGCCCACTCCCTCTAATTTCTGGTGAAGTAATCGATGACGTAACATTACAATATGAGCGTGTTGGGCCAATTGATGCACCGGTCATATTAGTATGTCATGCTCTAACAGGAAATCATATTACAGTCGGTACAACCGAATCACCAGGATGGTGGCATGGGTTAATTGGTAAGCAAAAGTACATTAATACAGAAAAGTTTCAAGTAATCACATTTAATGTACTCGGCGGTTGTGATGGCTCAACAGGACCCGGTTCCCTTAATCCCGGAACAGATGAAGTTTATCGAACAACTTTTCCTTCCATTACAATTCGTGATATGGTGCATGCACAATACCAGGCATTGAGGGAGTTAGAAATCAACAACCTAATAGCGGTTATCGGTGGGTCTCTTGGTGGAATGCAAGTGCTAGAATGGGGTATTCTCTATCCGACAATAATGGAGAAACTAATTGTTCTAGCAGCGACCCCTTTCTTCTCTGATTACGGAATTGCTTTTAACCATATTGCATTATCCGCGATCAAACAGGATCCTGTTAAAGGATTGGAAATAGCACGAATGATTGGCATGGTGACCTATCGAAGTTCTTCTTTATTTACAGACAGATTCAACCGGGAAAAGGTAAATTCCAAATATGAAGTGTCATCTTATTTGAATTATCAGGGGCAGAAATTAGTTCAACGATTTGACCCCAACAGCTATAGTTACTTATTACGAGCGATGAATGGGCACGACATTGGTGACTGCCGTGGTGGATGGCAACAAGCATCCAAGAAGTTCAAGCGACCATTACTAGCCATAAGTTTCGAAAATGACTTAATATACGAACCACACCATATTAAAGCTTTAACAGAGGTCATGCCAACCAGTTCCTATCACCATATTCAAACCAATTTTGGTCATGATGGTTTCTTAACTGAATTTGAAAAATGGGGAGAAATTGTTCAGGCGTTTATTGATCCACATGCTTAAGTTTTACTGAATCGGGATTAATGATCAACTTTGGGGCTTTTCGATTAACTTTCATAGCATTATACATTAGAAAAACTGGGCAATCCGCCCAGTTTTTTACTAGAGAAACATCTAATAAATCTATTTTTTCCTGACACAGTTATGATCATTGAGAGAACTCGAAAGCCATATATCCGCTCTTTTGCACCTTTATCCGCCGATCCACAAGGATATCAGCCATTTTTAAATTTGGCTGTTTTCTAAAAGGTTGTTGTTTTTGACACGAAATCTATAGAATGCGACGTATGTACTTTGTTTGGTGGGTGGACAACCGTTCCGGAAATCCACTTCACTAGGGTTTAGCTTAACAATTTCAATTTATTTGATTGTTTATATTACACACAGGTAGCCAGCAAATTATGGCAGTTGTTTGGAGCGGAGGACCGTTGACTCCTGCGGGAACAGCACGAGTCTGAAGACCCCGCAGAGTGGTTAATGATGAGGGCCGACTAAAACCGTCCTTTGCGGACAACGTCGGCATACCCCTTGCCGGGGCAAGGAGGCTGAAGCCGTGCCCGCGGAAAGCAACGGTCCGCAGCGGAAAACAACCCAGCGCATACGTCGCATTTTATATCAACTGTGGTGATATTAGCAACAAACTATGCGAAAACAGCCTTAAATTTTATCCGCCAATTTTATAATATAACGGCTGATTTGATCATTTACCGCCGATTAACCCCGACTCTTCTCCTCAAATTATATAAAAAACCAGTGAGATTCCCTCACTGGTTTTTTATTAGCCTATAGTCGTTTTTTTAGATGCCTTTTCACGTTCATTTTTGTTTAGGATCTTTTTACGTAAACGAATCGATTCAGGTGTAACCTCACAATATTCGTCGTCATTCAAGTACTCGATTGCTTCTTCTAATGACATGACTCTTGTCTTTCTGATTGTAGAGGTTTGGTCTTTATTTGCTGAACGAACGTTCGTTAAGTGTTTTTCCTTCGTGATATTTACGGTTAAATCATTGTCACGATTGTGTTCACCAACAATCATACCAGCGTACAACTCTGTACCTGGCTCAACAAAAATAACCCCGCGATCTTCTAGTTGCATGATACCGTAAGTTGATGCTTTACCATTCTCAAGTCCAACTAGAACACCTTTACTTCTGCCACCAACTTGGCCTTTGACAACTGGTTCATACGTATCAAACGTATGATTCAGAATACCATAACCACGAGTTTGCGACATAAATTCAGTGGCATAACCAATTAATCCACGGGAAGGAACTTTAAATTCGATACGAACCTGCCCGTTACCATGGTTAACCATGTCAATCATTTCACCTTTACGAGCTCCAAGTGACTCCATTACACCACCAGTGTAGTCTTCTGGAACATCTACTTGTACACGCTCAACTGGCTCACATTTTTGACCATCAATTTCTTTGATAATTACTTGTGGCTTAGAAAGCTGTAATTCATAGCCTTCACGTCGCATATTTTCGATTAAAATAGATAAGTGTAATTCTCCACGACCTGAAACAATCCATGCATCTGGTGATTCTGTTGGATCAACACGCAAACTCACATCTGTTTCTAGCTGTTTCATTAAACGCTCTTCTATTCTTCTTGACGTCAAATATTTACCCTCTTTACCTGCAAACGGACTATTGTTTACAAGGAAAGTCATTTGCAATGTTGGTTCGTCAATACGTAAAAAAGGTAATGCTTCCGGATGATCTTGTGGGCAAATTGTTTCCCCTACGTTGAGATCCTCAAGCCCGGCAACTGCAACAATATCTCCTGCTTTTGCTTCTTCAATTTCAATACGTTTTAAACCAATGAAACCGAATAATTTCGAAATACGGGATAACTTTTGGGACCCGTCTTCTCTCATTAATAAAACTTGTTGGCCTACTTTCATAGTTCCACGAAATACACGACCTACACCAATTCTTCCTACGTAATCATTGTAATCAAGCAATGCTACTTGGAATTGCAATGGTTCATCTGAAGTATCAACAGGTGCTGGAATATTTTCTAAAATAGTTTTAAAAACAGGATCCATTGTCTCTTCTTGTTCTTCTGGTTCATCGCTAGATGTACCATTTAATGCAGATGCATAAACAACTGGGAATTCTAACTGTTCATCATCAGCTCCAAGTTCGATGAATAAATCGAGTACTTCATCAATTACTTCATTTGGACGAGCACCTGGGCGGTCAATTTTATTTAAAACTACTACAGGAGTAAGTTTTTGTTCTAATGCTTTCTTTAATACAAATCGAGTTTGTGGCATGCATCCTTCATATGCATCAACGACTAATAAAACACCGTCAACCATTTTCATGATACGCTCCACTTCTCCGCCAAAGTCGGCATGTCCTGGAGTATCCAAAATATTGATTGCTATATCGTTATATTTAATCGCTGTGTTTTTAGCAAGAATCGTAATTCCACGTTCACGCTCAATATCATTGGTATCCATAGCTCGTTCATCCACTTGTTCATTTTCACGAAAAGTACCCGAGTATTTTAATAATTGATCCACAAGTGTTGTTTTACCATGGTCAACATGGGCGATAATCGCGATGTTCCGAATATCTTCTCTTAATTGCATATTAGTACGCTCCTCTTTCATTACAGATAACTCAAACTATAATAGTATAGCACAATTCATCTTAATTTCAAACTTTTTATTTTTCTTTGAATGCAACAATAAATTTAGCCCCACCAAAAACTGAACTACCTACCGTAATATTTCCACCTGATTGTTCTACTATCGCACGTGCTATAGCAAGGCCTAATCCGGTTTCCCCTTGCTTTCCTTTAATGAAACGGTGGAAAATTTGTGGAATCAAATCTTTATCAATACCTTCCCCATCATCCTCAATACTAATTGTAATCATGGTGTTGATCTGTCGTACATTTATTACAACTTGTGACTTAGCATGCCGAATCCCATTAAATGTTATATTTAATAAAGCACGTAATAACTTCTCCGCATCCGCATGAATGGTTAGTGTTTCATCAACTTCATGTGAAATTCGAATCTCTTTTTCATTCGTAATAGGCAAAGCACGATCTAATACCTGATCAACTATATCCTTCAGGTAGACCGTTTCCGGTTCATACGACGTTTGTTCACTATCTAATTTCGCCAGTAAAATCATTTCATTAATAATTTTCTTGAGCCTGTTCACCTCGGTGACCATTACTTCTAAACCTTTTTCCTTTTCATCTGGATCAAAAATCCCATCACGAATTCCTTCTGCGTATCCTTGAATGGTCATTAATGGGGTTTTCAATTCATGACTGGCGTTTTGAAAAAATTGTTGCTGTGAATTCATATAGCGTTGCAATTCATTCGCCATTTCAAATACACTTTTTTCTACTTCCTTAATTTCACCTGTTGCTTTTATCGGTTCAATCGAATCAAACTGTCGCTTCTCAACTTTTTTAAGTTGCCACTTTAAACGAGTTAATGGGGTAACTAACTTGTTAGTGAAAAAGTAACTTAAAATAACTGCAGCTACTGCACCTATTACAAACACAATAAACAATTTCTTAATAAAATCCTGCTGAACGGCTTGTAATTCATTTAAAGGTGTTAACAAAATCAGTTCAAGACCTGTGCTTTCTGGATAAAAAAGAATTCGGGAAGTTACATACTTATCGTTCCCTAAACCCCATAATTCTTTATCCAAATTTGAAAAATCATTATCGGACAAAAAACTATTCACAATTTGTTTAGGCATCGTAGAATCTAGAACTTGATTCTGGATTCGATCATATAAAATTAACTGCAGATTTTGATCTTGTAAAAACCCACCAAATTGATCAATACGTGGTTGTCTGCTTTCCTGATTCAGTATTTGTACCAGTAGTTCACCTTTTTGCTCTAATTCCGCTTTTTCGTCTTGAATTAGTAAATCAAGAATTAATGAATAGATCACAAATCCTGTCACGGACATGATAACTAGAAGTAATGTCGTAAAAGCAATATTCAACTGATATTGGAGCTTCATGCTATTCCTCTTCACTTCGCAGGCGATATCCATAACCCCAAACAGTGTCTAATTGAATATCATCCAGTTTTTTACGAATCCGTTTAACTAAATCGTCAACCGCTCGGTCACTCCCAAAATAATCATTGCCCCATATTTTAACCAGTAATTCTTCCCTAGAGAAGGCACGATTTACATTTTCAGCAAATAAAAGTAACATTTCATACTCTTTCGTTGTGACTTCGATTTCCCGACCATTCCAAAATAAACGGCGATCATTTTTTCTTATTAAGAGTTCATCTATTTTAATTTTCTCCTTTTCTTGCTCTGCCTCCTGTATAACAGGATTCGAACGTTTAAATAATCGCTTCACACGTGCAACCAACTCACGAGGACTAAAAGGTTTTGTTAAATAATCATCCCCACCTAATTCGATGCCAAGAATTTTATCAATCTCCTCATCTTTAGCAGAAATAATGATGATAGGAATATCACTTTCCTCCCGAATTTTCTTACAAAAATCATACCCATCCATTCCGGGAAGCATAATGTCTAAAATCCACATATCAGGTGGTTGTGTTTCCCATAGCTCCCAGGCATCCTCAGCAGAATCTAATACGGTTATGGTAAAACCCTCTTTTTTTAAATAAGCCGACACGATATTTTGGATGTTTGTGTCATCCTCGACAACCCCTATATGATTATTCATGATTAAACCCTCCCTTTCATTCACTGTCTATAAAGTGCGTGTTCAAAAAGTTGCCGAATTAGAAACAAGAAGTTCCAGGCGGCGAAGTCCCCGGGACCGGACTTACGCGCGATGTGCTGACTTCTACGTTGCCCACAGACGTGGGCGATTTTTAAGTAGAAGTTCCTCTAGGTTCCTTCTACATGAGGACCGGAAAGACAAGCAAAGCGAAGAAATTCGTAGTTTATCATTTGGTGACTTTTTGAATATCTTTTATACATAGTTATATTTTTACACAAGTCGGGACTTGTGCATAATGATATGGAAAGAAATGCTTAATTTACCCACTCTTTGACACTCTTTTCACAAGGTTGTTTTCTAAAAAGATTGTTGTTTTTGGCACAAAATCAACAATCTATGGTAGTGCGGCAACTCCGATTCCGCTTCGGAAAGTCGCTTTCCGCTGGATCTTCAGCTGTTGCTTCGACGAACACGACGTTCTAGTACCGGTGTTGGTCACAGGACGTGACCGTTTTTAGCCGGTGACCCGCAGGAGTCAACTGCCTGAAGCGAAAGTCGGACGCCATGCTAGCGAAAGTGTATTTCCGGAGCGGTACGTTATGACACAATTTTTCGCAAGGATTAGCTAGCAACAAAACTTACGAAAAGAGCCTTTCACAAAGATGTTTGATTAAAGACCTTTTGAGGAAAAGAAACTGTAGCAAGCATGATAGATAGATTACATACTTTTTCCACATTGTTACCAAAATCATGCCAAAGTAAGTATGTAGTATATGGAATATAGAAAGAAAAGCAAAGCGCTTTTATAAATGAGCGCAGAGGCTAAATCAAACAAAAAAGGGTGATCAATTGATGGAACGTAATGATAAGTATAATGACAATCATGAAGGAAATAATATAGACGAAATAAATCTAAAGGATGATACACCTCAAACTAGGTACGATCGAAAAGAAACTGACCCTGGTTTAACTAAACCCGCTCAACCAAAGAAAAAGGAATCCAAATCAAAAAGATCAGGTGCAGGTGTTTTGTTCGGCGGTCTAATAGGCGGAATTGTTGCAGCTGTTGCTGTCGTATTATTGTTCACTAACAACCTTATTCCCATAAACAATAACGGTCAAGATTCAACATCTGCCCAAAATAGTGGAACACCTGAAATCGCCCAAACAATAGCTACAGGTAATACAGAAGTAGCTTCCAATATTGAAGAGGTATCCGAAGCGGTAGTTGGTATTACTAACCTGCAACAACAAGATGTATGGGCACCAAGTCAGAAAGTCGGGTCAGGATCCGGTATTATTTATAAAAAAGAAGACGGAAAAGCTTATGTTGTCACTAACCAGCATGTGGTCGAGGGTGCAGAAGAGGTAGAAGTTGTCTTAAACAATGGTGATCGAATTAAAGCTAAAGTACTAGGATCAGACCCACTAACGGATTTAGCCGTCCTACAAATTGATGGGAAGAAAATTGAGACTGTAGCGAAATTAGGTTCTTCAGAAGAAGCGAAAGTTGGGGAAACTGTAATAGCGATCGGTAACCCACTTGGCATGAACTTTGCAAACTCTGTTACAAAAGGAATTATAAGCGGTAAAGAACGTTCAGTTAGCATCGATACAAACAAAGATAAACAGCCTGATTGGGTTACAGAGGTAATTCAAACAGATGCAGCAATTAACCCAGGTAATAGCGGTGGGGCACTTGTTAACTCTGAAGGAGAAGTAATAGGAATCAACTCCATGAAAATTGCTAAAAAAGAAGTAGAGGGAATTGGATTTGCTATTCCTATTGATGCAGCAATTCCAATCATGAAGCAATTAGAAAATGAAGGTGAAGTTGCACGTCCATTTATTGGAATTAGCACTGCATCCCTTCAACAAGTGCCAGCTCAATATCGTAGCCAAATCGAACTACCGAAAAATATTAAAAGCGGAATGGTGATTGCACAAGTTCAACCAGGATCACCTGCAGCAGACGCAGGGCTCCAACAATTCGATATCATAACAAAAATTAATGGTCAGCAAATAACGTCTATTTTAGACTTAAGAAAATATTTGTACTCTGAAACGAAGATTGGCGATACTGTTAAAATAGAAGTTTCCCGGGACGGTGAAGCCCAAACAGTTGAACTGACATTAGTAGAACGCGGACAAAAGTAGGAATTTGATTGCAGGATGATCCATTGTGGGTCATCCTTTTTTTACACGTAAAGAAAGTATATAAGTTTTAAGGAAACGCCGGTATAATTAAAACTTCGCCATTCGCTATTAAGGACGAGGCGAATGGCGAGTTTTTCTAGTAAATACAAGGATTTTTGCAAACAATGTCGAACATATTATAGAGTCTATATACCAATAACAAATCATTACATACAAAAGGAAGTGAACTTATGCAATGTCAAAATTGCTACCAGGAAACAGAACAAGGAAAGTTTTGTACAAATTGTGGAGCATTAATTTCACAGAATGAATCAGCAGTTACTGAGGAAAAAACAGAAGTATCAACAGTACCTGAAACAAAAGATACCACACAACACCATGAGGAACCAAAGCAGTCAAATGAAGCACTTGAAACAATAAAAGTTTCGTCCGCTAATTTTGGTCATTTTTTTCTTACGCTTTTAAGGAAGCCAGGTGATGCAAAGCGCGCAAATGGAAATGATCTTTTATCAGGTATTGTATCTATCGTAATTCTTTCATTATTATTTTCATTAGGCTATTATCTAACTCTCGACAGTTTCCTTAATTCGTTTATGGGGAATATCGGTGGTATGCCTGGCGCTCCATCCCCTCAATCTTTACCGATTACTGATGGACTCTTATGGCCTTTTCTTAAATTCATTGTTTTATTTTCTGTTATCATTGCCTTAACCTTTGCTGGTTTAAAGCTGTCTGGTAGTGAGTATTCCTTTCCATCAACTGTTGCTAAATATGGAGGATACGTAATACCATTTTTGATATTGCTAGCAACAGGTTATATACTAACGTTAATTAGTCTTTATTCTATTGGGATAGTAGCCATTTCAGTCAGTATACTTGGGGCAATTTTAATTATTCCAACATTGATCTTACTAGAAAAGCCGCCACTTGGAATAGATCCAGTTTACTTATTAATCGTGATTTACATCCTGAACATTCTTGCAACTGGTTTAATTATGCAATCCGTTCTTACATCAATCATGCAATTAATCAACCCATTTGGTGGAATAAATGGGTCATAAGCAATCAAAAACTCTTGTCCGATCTTTGGCAAGAGTTTTTCTTTCATTCTAATTAAGTTTCACTTATTTTGACTCCCTATTATTCCATAAAAAAATAACTTCGTAATGTCTTCCGTGAGTGGCAATAGCTGTGAATAGACGTCTTTACGTTGCATTTGTTCTTTAAAAATTTGAATATAAAGCAAAATCGATTCATTGGAAATTGATGGATCTACATATCCTTCTTTTTTCCCTTCATCAAATAACTCCATCATTTTGGGTAATGTTTTATTCGTATAAAACTCCTCAAGATAACTGTTCCCAGCCCCATAATCCATCATAAACTCCTGATAGAAATTTTCATTCATTTCCTCAGCAGTTTGTTTTTTAGAAAAGATAAGTTGTTGGATCTTTTTTGGGAAAGTTAATTCGCTATTAAGTAATTCTTCTGTTTCATCCCACGTTTTTTCTATATAAAAGCGAACTACCTCATCAGTTAATTCGTCTTTACTTCCAAAGTAATTATAAATTGTAACCTGAGAGACATCCGCTTCCCTTGCAATTTCAGCAATTGAAACTTTTTTGATTCCAACTTTCATAAATAATGCCAATGCGCCTTCTAGAATGCTAATCTTTTTCTGTTGCTTACGACGTTCAAAACCGTTCATTTCATTTCACCTCACTTTCAGTTTATTAAAATTTATGAAAGAAAACAAATGAAATATTTCAAAAATGTATTGTAATGAAGGTGACTTGCATATATTATGAAATATATACTTATTAATATTTCATAATATATGAGAAAGATGGTGTGAATCATGCCAATTTCAATTCAAGGCTTAACAAAGAAATTCCCTAATGGAAAAGGAATTTTTGACGTTTCATTTGAAGTTGCCGATGGCGAAGTGTTTGGATTTTTAGGGCCAAATGGTGCTGGAAAGTCAACGACTATTCGACACCTGATGGGGTTCATGAAGCCCACTTCTGGTAGCGCAACGATTAACACGCTGGATTGCTGGGGGAAAAGTGCGCAAATTCAACAATCCGTTGGTTATCTACCAGGCGAAACTGCATTTTTAGAAGGAATGAATGGACGGGAGTTCCTGGGGCTTTTGGCAGGAATGAGGAAAATGAAACCAATCAAACGACAAGAAGAATTAATTGAACGTTTTCAGTTTGATGCGAAGACTCCTATTCGAAAAATGTCTAAAGGTATGAAACAAAAAGTCGGCATCGTTGCTGCATTTATGCACGATCCAAAGGTACTAATCCTAGATGAACCTACTAGCGGATTGGATCCATTAATGCAAAATATTTTTGTTGATTTAGTGAAAGAAGAAAAAGAACGAGGGAAAACAATTTTAATGTCCTCCCATAGTTTCTCAGAAATCGACCGAACCAGTGACCGAGTTGGGATTATTAAAGCTGGTCAACTAGTTGCCATTGAGGACATTCGGAAGCTACAAGCACTCCAGCGAAAAATTTTCGAAATTACCGTAAAAACAGGTGATGATATCGAAAAAATTCAAAATAGCTCGCTAGAAATCGTTCAAATCGATGGCCATCAAATCCAGGTAGCTATTCAAGGGGATTATGAATCATTTGTAAATTCAATCAGTGAATGCGGAATTACTAGCATTGATATTCATCACCAAAACTTGGAGGACGTCTTTATGCATTTCTACAACAGGGATGGTGATCAAGCATGAATGGTTCTCTTTTTGTGACAATGATGAAAAATAATGCGAAAACAGTAAGCAGCTTTACAATTGGGTCGATGTTTTATTTAGTTTTGATCATTTGGCTTTATCCATATATTGCCGATTCTGAAGTGTTTGATACTATGTTTGAAACCTTACCTGAAGGTTATATGAAAGCATTTGGCTTACATGCTGGAATATCTAGCCTCAGTGGTTTTGTAGCTGGAGAATACTATGGGTTATTGTTTATTATTATTTTATTAATCTTTTGCGTTACAACCGCTACACAGCTAATTGCCCGTTTAGTTGATCGAGGCTCAATGGCTTATCTATTATCGAGTGGACTTTCCCGCACAAAAATAGCTATCACACAGGCTTCTGTTATCCTCATTTGCCTTGCAGTTATCATTACAATTACCACCTTAACAGGAGTTATTGGCGCAGATTTGTTTATTGAGCAGAACAACTTTGCTGCAGGATCGTTTATTAAATTAAATGTTGTGACGTACCTACTGTTTTTTGTCGTTAGTGGCTACTGTTTTTTATTTTCTTGCTTATTGAATGATGAAAAAAGAGCTTTAGCTGTTTCAGGTGCGTTATCCTTTATCTTTTTTGCTGTAGACATGCTGGCAAAAATTAGTGATAAACTTGATTGGCTACACTATTTTACTGTATTTTCTTTATTCGATGCTACAAGCATCGCTGAAGGAAATGTCGACATTCTGCCCATAAGTATTAGTTTAGGCGTTGCAGGGATTATTCTTTATGCACTAGCTATCATTATTTTTAGAAAGAGGGATCTCCCTCTTTAAAATAGTAAAAAGGTTGGAACTACTGCGTTCCAACCTTTTACACTTTATTCTTCCGGATGGCCGTCAAATGTTGCTCTTCCCAAACCTTCTGTATCATCCACTATGCCAACACTTTCATCACTATTGACATACATGTCATCATAATCACCATGATCCCCGTACAAATCCGAAGGCGTGTCCGATGATCCATATCTGCCAACTTCTTGCCATGCATCCTCCCTATCATATCCAGTCTGCGTTTCATTTGTATGTTGGTGAAGATCCGTTGTTAAAATATCCTCTTCAACTGGACGATATGCCACAAATCCAGCATTATTTGCATGAGCAAAACATTGATCTGCTGTTGGAATGGCTTCTAATCGCTCTAAAGGTATATCAATCCCACAAGTTCGGCATAGACCATACGTACCTTCTTCAATAGCTGATAATGCTTCATTGATCTCCTTAAGTTCAACCTCCGCATGCTGTGACAACGCTTGATCGCGTTCTCTATCGAACATTTCCGTACCCATATCGCCTGGATGATTGTCATAATTGGATAGCTCTTGATTAATTCTGGAATATTCTCCTTCAGATTCCATTTGATCAAATAATTCCAACTGTCTTTTAACTAACCTATTTTTAAAATCTGCTACGTGTTCACTTGTAAGCATAGTCTTTCCCCTCCAAAATAGATGCAAATTAGTGCTACCTATAATTTGTGCAGAAGACCAGTATTCATGCGGTTAAAAGCTATTGGTTTTTCCGCCAAATCATGTCAATATGACAAGTGATTACCTGTGATTAATTTGGAATCGTTTTGTTATACTATTCGTGACTTTTATATATATTTTATTTAGATTTATTACCGGTTTATCATTACTTATATTTTTATCTGTTACTTTTTTGTGACTTTTAAGCAATCACATTAACTTTTTAAATTTACTCTCATTCCGTTTACATTTCGGACATGGAATTAAATGTTTTGTTCCTGCGATAAACATATCTTCATCGTTACATGTTTCACATTTATCTAATTTCATTGGTGCAGTATTTTTCTTTTTCAGTTTTTGCATGGAATCCATTTTTACTACTGGAGCTTTTTTAGTTTTCCCTATATAAATGTTGTAACCGAATTTCTTAAACTCAATTCCTGCATTTAATTTCTTTACCAGGTTATTTATTTTATATCCTAAAACAGCTCCTAGAATTAATCCGAGAAATAAATAAATCATAAAATCACACCTTTTTTCTTATTTTGGTTCTAAACTATCTATCAACGCGCATACGCTGGTAGTGTAGCGAAGGCAAACAACAGCTTCATAAGATATTTGCGCCCTTTCGACAGAAGGGCTTTTTTTATGTCAAAATTAGATGAAGTGTTATGCAGGAATGAACAGTGTTTCAGGCGAATTATCCATATAGAGGTGATTAAATGGAGTGCCGATTAACCATTATATTGGATGGACGACCTATTACTTGGCTTGCTAAAAAATCTGGTGTACATAGAAATACAATAAATTCATATTTAAAGGGCGCAGCCCCGCAATTAGATAAAGCATATAAAATTGCTTTCGCTTTAAATAAATCCGTATATGACATTTGGCCGCCGCAATAGGCGGCTTTTTTGTCATTAACGATGAAATAATGTGCATATTAGCACACTTTATTACATACAATTACATATCATCACATTTAAGGAGGTCTGGAATTGACTACAATGAAGAATAAACCAATATCATTTAATGTTGACAATCCGAACGAAAAGTATCTTTACGATCAAATCAAAAGTATCAAGAATTTTTCTGGTTATGCCAAATCACTTATTGCTCGTGATTTAAAAACCATTAAAGTGGAAGTTGGGAAAAAGTAATAAGCGCTCCGCCAATTGCAATTAATGCCCACGGTAACATGTGATTCACCTCTCTTTTTTTAGTATTATTGACGATATTTTGTTTAATTATGCATAGGAGGTCAAAAAATGATTGTTAATTTAAACGGAGATTATTGGTATGACACGGAATTAAAAGAACAATTTCAGGAATTTTACGCATTAAAGAAATCAGATAAACTTAAAAAGTTTGCCATGTCTATATGGGTTACATCAGGTGTCTTTCTTGCAAAAACAAGCGCTTATGCAGGGAGTTTTTACGAGGAAATGCAACCATTGACATATGTTTTTCAGGATATTGCATTAGGATTGGGGATAATTATGGCCCTTGCTGGGTTCATACTATTAGGATTTAAAAAACGATTAGGTAAAAAGGCATTAATGGCTACTGGGCTTGTCGTTGGTGGAGTATTTTTGGTACCAAGTATTTTAATGCTAGTCGCTATCATAGGCACACTTTTAAACGGCGCACTAACTGAGGCTTTTGAAGGTATCAGAGTTTCTGGATCAATAAAGGATGTGATGGGAAAATGAAGTTTTTCGTCGGTCTAGTTTTTGGGTTTATCGGAGGCGTATTTTATGCATTATATCAGACAGTCAAAGCCCCGGATGGGATAACCGTAAAATTAATGGAAGGCTTTAAAGCTGTAATGGAGGTTTTATAAATGGATATGACATGGCAAGGATCTACTTTAAAAATAAGATTTCAACCAATCGTATTACCTACTATTAAAAAAACGTTATTCAAGCCTAAATTTCAAGCTAAAGTAAATGGTAAGACAATTCCATTAAAATTAATTAAACACACCAAAGACCATGCTAAACAGACTAAATATAAGACGTTTCAAATTATCCCACATGCAGGTGTGAAAAATAATAAAGTAGATCAATTACCTGACATTTTAGCCGATACATTTAAGGAGTTATTAGAACGATTCAAAAATGGTAAGCTCCATGATCCAGACAGAATATTCTTTGAAACAAATATCACGTCAAAAGCATACCAAACATTTATCACGACAAACGATGATCTAAACGACTTAATAAAACAACAAACACAAATGACTTGGAAAGATGTCACTATTCAAGATACTGATAAACAGATTGCTCCAGGCAAACATGAAAATACGATTGCCTTCAACATCAAACTAAAAAACCCCTTCTTTATGTCATTAAAAACGGATAAAACTATGCAACAGATACCATTAGAAGAAGTTTTGGAAATATCACGATTTATAAAAGCCGATGATCAAGTATTTTTGCAATTCGGTTTTCAGGCTGCAGAAGGTGACTGGTATAAGGACGCTGATAAAAAACGAACAAATTTTGAAGATAAACCACCTAAACGATGGGGAAATAAAGAATTTCATAAATCAACTAACATGAAACCTAGTAATTGTGGCTTTGATTTCATTTTACGATTTACAGTTTATTCGAAAGATGAACGCCGTAGAGGTCAGATTGCAAGAGGATTGAACATGGCTCTTAAGCAACTAAATCAGGATAATGAATTAGTCGAAAATCGCATTCATTCAAATAAAATAAAGAAATTCGTAAACGACATGAAAAATCACCGTATGCGCGTTCCTTTATTTTTCGGGAAACATCAAATAATAACACCGCCCGAAATAGCGCATTTTATCAAGCTTCCGCAAAGAACATTACAAGAAGAATACCCTATCATTGAAACAGTAACAGGGCGTGAAACAGGTGTACCGGATGCGCTTAAAAAAGGTGGTATAGAATTAGGTGAAGTTACGCATAAAGGCAAAAAACAGACTATCTATATGCCTACTAGCAACCATGATGAATTATGCTTACCAAACATTGCTATTGGAGGTATGGGATCTGGTAAAACAAAGGGATTTGGAGCTAATTGGGTAGTTCAATCGGTTAATAATGGATTTGGGGCACTTGCCATTGACCCTGCAAAGGGAGAAATTGGTGACGAGGTTCAAGCTGCATTATCACCTGATCAAGTCACTAGAATAAAATTAGGGAAAGTACCAATATCACTTGATTGGTGCGAGGTAAATCATTCATCAAAGGCTAGAAACAGATTAGCGAACACTATCATAGGCTTTTTCAACACTGCAACAGATGAAGCTGGGGCACAAACCGCACGATACATTAGAGCATCGGTAATGGCTATGCAGACGGGTAAACTATCAGAAATAATACGTATTTTTGAAGATGATGAGTATAGGAAAGAAGTAATAGAAAAAATGCATGAAGGCATACACAAATCAACATTAGTAGACTTTTCTAATATGGGAGATGGAAAAAAAGCGCAAATACTATCCCCTATTATGAATCGATTAGATACGATTCTAGGTGATGAATACCTATTCGAATGCATGGATTCAGACGATTCAATAGACATGGTGGAGTTAATGAGTGAACGCAAAGCATTTATAATAGATGTTCCTAAGTCAGAGTTAGGCATGGAAGCTGTGGATCTTATTGTTAATTTGCTATCAACTAAGATTGACTTGGCAATGACTTTGCGTGAAGAAAAAAACCAACACCCCTTCTTTGTTCTATTTGACGAGCCACATCAATACTTGCGTTCAACAAAAATTTGGAAGTCTGCTGTTGTAGAATCTAGAAAATGGCGACTAGGATATGTATGGATGTTCCACTCTTTTGAACAGATACCACGTGATTTAGCAGAGATTATTAAATCAGCAGGGATCCATTATCATATTTATCCTTCCAGCAAGAAAACATTTTCAGAATTAAAAGAGGAAATAGCGCCATTTACTGTTGAGGAATCTCTGAAATTGAAGAAGTATCATGCGATAAATATTATTAGGTCTGGTGAAACTGGTATTCTGAATCCAGTAATCGCTAAAATGACTACGCCGCCTAGTAAGCGAAAAGCCTTTGTATCATAGGAGCTTTTTAGTTTCTAAAAAATAACATTGATAAATAAACCACTTATGCATATAATAGAACAAATGTTCTTAACAGGAGGGTGATAATATGATAAACGATCGCGGGACAATGAAGTGGGAATCATCCAAAATGATGATGCCAGAACATAGTAAGATGCTTGAGGAATATTGGGAATCACTAAACGATGTAGATAAACCAATTTTAAGCGAGGATCAGTTAGAGGATATTCAGCGAGTGGTCATGCAATCTATAGACAGCGGTCAAGATGTTGTGATTAATTATTATGAGCAACGACGAATGCTCTCTGTTGAATGTGTTGTGCGTAATGTAGTAGGAAATCACATAGAAATATTTGAGGATAACGGTATTGATTTTCTGATGCTTGAGCAAATTGTAGATATAAATTATGTGTAGACTGCTGTGATAGCAGTCTTTTTTTGTTTAAAAATTTTTTAAAAAATATGCGCCACCTTTTTCCCTTCTATTTCGATTATAGAAATAAGGAGGGATTTACTTATGAAAAAATTACCAGGTCATTTATCAAATTTTGAAGATGCGCAAGAATTGTTGGGATATGAGGATAACATTTGGCGCGGTGGTGCTATGTCGGAGATACGGGAAGATTACCACTCAGAATGGGAAAATGAATTACAGGAAGAGATTATTGAGAGAGTATTAGCTGAAGTAGACTAAAATAAAGAAGCCTCATAACTGGGGCTTCACTTTTGGGGCTTCACTTTCCATCTAATTCTTTATCTAACAGTTCTACATCATATATACCAGCTTCAATTCCTTCTGACAAAGATAATAAGTACTTTCTCAATTCTTCATTTTTAAGGCGAGGTACATTGTTCCAGCTGTATTCTCTGCGACCAGGGCACAAGACAACAAGTCCGATATCATTTTTATAATTTTTTGTTGCTACAAGTTTATAGTTACCGCCGTGCGGTGGGGTTTCATATTGCATGGATTCTTCTCCTTTTATGTACTTATTCGATGAAATGTTGGTAGATCCTTCTTTGTGCATGTCATTAACTAATACCCCATAATAAAAAAGCCTCTTCAATGAGACTTTTAAAATGTTATTATAGCATTAATATTCTTCAAGCAATTCTTCATATGCGTCAATTTCTTTTTTTAGTTTACCTAATTCTATATTTTTACTATCTAATACAACTTCCAACTCTTCATAAGGGGTTAAAGGGTAGTCATACTTCTCAATTCCACCATGATTTTTAGATGGATACAGATTATGATATCTATCTAGCCATACAATATAAAATACATTGTCAATCATAAATCCATGTACTCTTCCTTTTGCTTGTGATATTGAAAATTGAATGCATGCATTATCTTCTTCGAGTTGCTCTAAAAGCGTTGTATCTATCTCGAATTTTGCAGTAGTGTCTTTCCAGTCATGCGGATGAACTCTTAATCTTTTGTTTTTTTGCTGCCTAAACACTATAAACGGCATGCCTGAAATCTGTTGCAAGATATCAAATACACTTATAAACCATTCCATTTCAACAGAACCGCAATTAAATAGTTCGTGGTCTCTGTCAAAAAATTTCCACGAAAAAACTACATAGTCCTCATTAATTCCTTTAATCTTTTCATTTTGTGAATAAGCATATAACTTTTTTCTCACTGCTGGATGATCCGGTTCTTTGGCCTTAGGTATATTAATTTTCTTTGCCATTTAGTCTTCTTGAATTTCCACATGCATTCTTTGATAAAATTGACGTATCGTTTCATCCTTAAGAATATTGTTAGAAGGTTCATATGGAGCTAATCCGTTCCTTGCTTCTCTCCAAGGCTCTTCAGAATGTGTTAAAGCTTCTAATTGATCCCCAGATAAATGCCCATAACTGTCATATACTTCTTGTAATAGTTGGACTACTTCCTCATCGTTAACACCTGAATCTTTTTCAAGTGGTATAGGATGCCAACGGTGAACTTTATATTCACTGTATAACTCAGGATCAACCGGACCATGAATCCACGCTTGGAAGTTATTTTTAAATACACTCTGATTAAAAAATATTCTACCCCAAGAATATGAATAGTAACATAGTTTCTGCAACTTTTTATGTGTAATTGTTTCATCACCTAACGACAAAAAGAAATTCGCCACTGATTGAATATTAGTGCGATACATTGTTTTTCCCTCACAATATAAACGGATTTTTTTGAATTCCATAAAAACACCACCTTTTTTCATAGTCATTTCCATTCTTTAATGAACATATGCAATAAAAGGGGCTAACTTGCTAATAATAAGCAATTAAAAATGAGATTTATACAAACTAGTATAGTACAAGAATAATAGTTTGTACACACAAATCGAACACACTTGCGAACAAATGTTTGCATTTGCTTTGTTTTATGTTCGTATTACTCTTATACCCTATATATCGGATTCGACACAAAAATATTAAATCCTGCTTTTTAAAAAAACTTTTGTTAAACTAGCTTAGGACATATAAAAAAGAGAGTGAAGGCCAAATGGAAAATATTATAGAAGTGGCACAAAAAAACAGGCTTACCCTAATTGAAATCAGCATACTTGTTGAACTTGATAAGAACTACCCTGAAGCAGTGACAATTAAGGAAATAACCAAATACAAAGAAGTAAAGAAAAGTGTAGATAACTTATTAGAAAAGGGATTTATTGAGGAAAGATGGCAAAAGTATAGAATGAAAAAGTAATAATGTCTAGTTATTCAACAAGCTTTCCGACTTATCGAATGTGGTCTGCCAGCACACCTATAGAAATGCTGAATTCAATCCATTATTTTCACAAATAATCGCCCAAACTTTTTGACCAGTTGCACATATCATACCGTGTAGAAAATAATTATAATTGGAGGAAAATGAACATGAGCTATTATGGTGGAAATAATGAATTTGCATTAATCGTTGTATTGTTTATCTTGCTTATTATTGTTGGGGCAGCAGTATTTAATGATAAGAAATTTGATGATAAAAAGCATTATTAAATTAGTAGATTATATAAGCCCCTACCAACATGGTAAGGGCTTTTGTTTGGCATAATTTATCTAACAAGCTTTTCCGAACTTGCTAGACGTGGTCTACCACACCACAGAAAATGAAATATTTACGGTATTAATTTACTTTAATTGGAAAACCTTTAAATAAGGTCATGTTAGTCACAAAACCCTTAACTTCCGACCCCTAGCCTCACTTATGTGGGGCTATTTATTATCCTAGCATAGCAGAAAAAGTTGCTTTGCCTGGTAAACCATCTACATATAAGTTGTGGTCAGATTGAAACTGCTTAACGCACGCAATCGTTAACTTACCATTAATGCCATCTAGCCATTTAGGATTATACCCATAACAAAATAAAATAGCTTGTACAATCCATGTAATGTTACCTTTTGAATCTTTTGGTACAGTCATACATGCAGACTCAGTATTAGGACCCCAAATGCCATCTACAACTAAATTAAATCCAAATTGCTTGTTTAATTCGGTCTGGTAAGCTACTGTCAGCGCCCACTTGGTTTCTTTGCCGAATATATTATCAACCGCAATATTTAAACCATACCGTTTATTTAATGTGCGCTGAACTTCTGCTATTTTACCTTCTATTTGCACAGATCCAACTTGTGTATCAGGAGCCGGTTTCTTTGCTGCAGCTAGATTTATTTTTTGGCCGACTTGTAGTTTGTTATGGTCCACACCAGGATTAACTTTAATTAGTTCATCTACTGTCAAACCATCTATACCTTTAGCAATACTCCAAAACGTATCACCTTGTTGGATCGTGTAAATGTTTGGTAGTGATTCTTGAACAACATTAGGATCCAAGAATTTAAAGACGTTGCTATAATTAAACACACAACAAGGTTTCCATCCGTAACCAGGCATTTCCTGATGAGCTTTGTCCTCACTTCCGATACCATCATTAACTAAGGCCTGCTGCAACTCGTCAATGCTAGCCTTTGTAGGGGCATCTAATTCATCGTAACGGTAATCTCCTGCTACACATATACCTAAACTATACCCGTTACTATTGCCAACGTGATAGGTAAGCAATTCGATACTGTTACAATATTTGATTGCAGCTCTTCTACCGTTTGGTGTATCGACAATATTTTGCGGTTCAATTACAATATGATACCCGATGCTCTTTCCCCATAATCCAATGTGATAACGGGCGAACGCTTCGGCAACTGAACCACTTAGATTCTTCTTAGTCAGTGAATGGTGCCATACCCGGGTCAGTCCAGGTATAGATCTACTTCGCTGGTGATAAGCACCTTCACGAGGGATAGTATCTCTGATATCTGTTAGTTGCGGTAATCTTTCAAACGAATAACTCATATTACTTAACCTCCTTTCGTGGCTTAACATATTTTAAAGCTTGTTTACTATCAAAAATAGTTGCTGTAGTAGGGTCATTTAATGCATTCCAAACACTCACGACAACCATTGCTATCACATACGGGTTATTCAATGA
This sequence comes from Virgibacillus carmonensis, assembly GCF_057836705.1. Lineage (NCBI taxonomy): Bacteria > Bacillati > Bacillota > Bacilli > Caryophanales > Bacillaceae > Virgibacillus > Virgibacillus carmonensis. Next base: position 78,890 of record NZ_JBYQFJ010000010.1, read on the forward strand.
ATTAAGCAACAAACCACCTAGAATAGCCCATGAAGTTAATTCTTGCGCTGATAATCCTGCATAAGCAAGCATTGGCAGGATTATAGATAAAACAAATTGTGCGATGAATACTGGATTTTTGAAACGTACTTTTAGGTTCATTCATTTTCACCACCTTTCAATCTTTCTTCTTTTTTTGATTGCTCAAGCGTATCTATTTCTTTCAGTAACGCTTTTTTATCTTCTTTTTCTAATGCAGGATCTCTTTCTAGTGATTGTTCTTTACCAAACGGCTCTTTGTTTAATTTTTCAAGAGCATTAAAAAGTACGGGCGGTATAGGTAACCCGATTTGGGCGCAATTCTCTAAAATGCTTAAGCCTTCATTAACAACAAAAAAACTAGTTACTGCAAGCAGTACTAGTCCGTGTGTATTCTGTCCTGTAGACAATATTAAATATTCAATACCAGCGCCCATACTTACCATTACTAAAATGGCAAACTTTTTCATGACCCCTGCTACTCCAATCGTGCTATTAAGTGATTTGGTCATATATGCCCTCATGCATCCCGTTATAAAATCAAGTATCATAAAAAACACCAGTACGACAACAGCTTCATTTACAATGCCGATGATATAGACAATAAAGCTAGCAAAAACAGCTAGAATCCCTTTTGTTGCCGCAACTTCCAATCTGCTCACATCCCTTCACTTCTCCTTTCAACATTGATTTCAACCCCCTTTAATTCCGTCCGTTCTGTTTTCTCTAGTTGTTTTAGTGCATAAAAAATACGCCTTACTTTAGGCGCACCAACACTTTCGATTTAACTAACTTGCTTAATCCTTCAATACTTGCGTCTGTATTGTACTCATCCATCGTAGCTGGTACATACCCGTTAATGTTTAGTGTTCCGTTTGGATCCACACCTCGAAAGTGAATGTTCACTTGCTGTTCCTTTTCCACCGTCAAAAACTGCACATTGCTTACCTTAATCTCCATGTTTTCTATCAACTTCTCAGCCATTATTTTTCCTCCTCTAAAATGGTATTTAGCAGGGATGCTGTTTTTGGTGTAATAGAAATACTAGCTAGTTCGTTCAAGTTAATCTTTTGAATATCCACCTTTACCTTTTGCGCCATAAGTTCGTCTAATTTTTTATTAAACTCTTCCAGCTTATCTTCCCTGATTCGAACCTTGCCATTTTCTAAATCCTTTTCTTTATACTTTTGTATAATTTTTGAGCGTAAATCATCAGCCGTTTTCAACTCTTCTCCAATAATGCGATTCATACGTTGAATTTTAAATGCTGTGCTGATTGGTAATTCCTTTTCTGATAATGTGTTAAGCCCCTTGTTCAAATCAAATACGTCATTAATTTTTAATTGCATCTAATCGCTCCTCGATTTTAGTTAGTCGTTTGTCTAATGCTTCAAGAGTTAATTTTTCTTCCTTAGACTTATTCGGCTTATTTTTAATATACGGTTTAAGATTCTTCATCAATTGGCGGTTTGCCCGTTACACCTACCTTTTAAATTTCGGCTTGTCTAATATGACAAACATAGCCTTTATCTGCTTGATTTGGTTTGACCTCCAAGCTCATGAAAGTATGAAAAAGTTTTAAGTCACCATCATAAGAGGGCATATAACTGTTAGCGAGATATGATTTTTGCAAGTGATAAGAATAGTTGTTTTCACTTTCGACGATGTACAAATCATACAAAACATAATCGGTACGATCTATTTCAATCGCAACAGCTTCAAAGTTATAAAATTTATCTTTTACAACCAACCTACCTTCTGCAATTTGTATGTCGTTTTCTGTTTCCGTTACTTCAAATCCTGTCATGTACTTATTTGGGTGATTAATCGTTTTATACTCCATATCAACCCTCCTATGCAGGCTCATAGAACATCAAACAACGTACTTGGAATGTTCGTCCTGCGATCGCTGTTGTTCGTCCTGTACCTGTTACAAATAATCTAAAGCCAGTAGAAGTGATGTTCTCAAAACCACAAACTGCGGAACTAGCGTAAGGACCACTTACTTGACCCCATACCGCAAAGAGGTTTTCGGCTGTTGGAGTATTATAATCTACCTGCCCATATGCGTAAGCGGTAGAATCGCTGTTAACAATTACATCTATATATTCCACAAAGAATACACCATTTGTACTTAAAGACCCCATATTAGCGTCGTTCACCCATGAGCCAACACCATGATAAATACCATTACCCTTTGCTTCCATAATCACATCTTGAGGAAATCTTACTCTATCTGTGTAAAAACGGGCGTATGAGCCATCTTCGTCGGAATCCATATCCAGTAGCATGTCTGCACCACCAGCGCCATCACCTGTATATTGCCAAAATTCGTGTCCAGATCGAAACGACGAATCTCGTGGCGAACGGTTATCTCGACCTGAGTAGGCGAGAATGCTGCTCCATGCTGTTCCGCCCGAATCGGTGTAGTTTAATATTCTTTTTTTTGGAATATCAGTACCTGCCGTTCCCCCGGTATGCGTCGAACGTAGTTCTAAGATACCACTATCCTTTATTGCCGATCCTCCGTACAAGAATGCTTCTTCAGTTTGACCTATTTCGTTGGCATACCATTGGAATCCTAGTTGCCCTTTTGTAACACCCGTATCAATGTTGTCAGCTCTTCCGAAGTATAGATAATCTCCTTGTCCTCTTATATCCGCACCGTGATACGTATTATCTATCTGACTCGATCTAAATGTTGCTACTTGCCCCCCTGTTGTTGGCGAGTAAGCTGCCATACCCAGTTTGTCTATCTCAAACGATTTTTTACCATCTTCAAACGTTTCAATTCGCCCATCTTGGAGTGAAACTACATCACCGTTAGGATTGCTGGAAACCACGTCTGTTCCTGTTATATAACCAGCATTGATTGTTCCTAAGTTACCTGTAATATCAGATAGTACCGTTACGGCACCAACTAGATTAATATTTTCTGCGTTAATAGTAGCTGTTTCAGGTGTTAGATTAATGGCGCCAATAACCCCATTTTTGCTAACTTTCAAGTCGAATTTACCGGGTAGCAAATTAAGCTCACCTTCGGCTGTGTCGACACGACCTTCTAGTGCATTAAATGTTGATGTTTCAACTTTAGCTGTTATAGCTGTGTTAAGTCCGTCTATATCTAATTCAGCGCTACCCATACGCGTGCCTAGCGCATCGACAGTTGATGATTCGGCTTTAGCATTTATACGAGTGTCGTGTTGTGAGATAGTAGATTCATTCGCGCTCACTCGACCTGTTAGTGTGTCGACAACCGATGACTCGACTTTGGACGTAATAGATTCTGCAAGTTGATTGATGGAGCTTGAATGTTCGGTTATGGTTTGATTAATTGGTGCAATAGCGTTGTCAGTGTACCCTTCAGCTTCCTTAAAAGCTTGTATATTTCTAAAGAATAAATTAGCAAAATAGGTTGAACCACCACCAGCACCTCTATTTGGTAAAGCGAGAAATTTTATTCCTGCGGTTCCACCCCATACGGTTTTTTTAGAAACAATACAATCATACTTCGTCCAATCTTCCGGTATTGGCGAATTGCCTAACATGGCATATACGTAATTACCGCCACGCCTGGTATTTGAAACTGGGTGGTCTATTGGCCATACACCGTTAGGATCGTCGGGGTTTTCTAAACTCCACGGACTATTAAGAGTTATCACATGATTAGTCTTATCTATTGCACCTTGCGTCCATGTATCATCCCCTGTTACAAGTCTGCTATATGTGTTAATCGGGTAGGTGTAACCTTTACTATTTTTATAGCCCCATATTAACATTTGCCTTTCGTGGGCTGTCGTTCCATCTGACCACCCGGCCGAATTAGTCAAATAAACTTTAGTATCACCTGGCGTCAATGGTTGCGCTAGTGTGGTTTGATCGTGATACAAATCCCCCATTTCCGGGTCAATCGCTATGCCGTCGGCGTCATAACAAGAAAACCCTAAGTATGCGGTATTTCCAACATACGGACTTTGCTTAGCTGTAACCCCTAGCTTGTATACGTCGTTACCGTTAAAAGGTATTAATTCATCATTTACAAATGTTGCCGTCGACGCTGTATTGAATGAACCGAATGCACCTTCCCCTGGTATTTCACCTGAAAATGTCAAGCTTGAAAAGTTTGTGTTATCACCCATTGAACCATTACCATTAGTCATTAAATTATCGCTTCTTGCTTGAACATATTCCTTAAGGTTGTCAGTCACTCCGCTAACATAGGTAGCATCAACCTTACTAGTAATCGCATCAGCTTGTACTAATAATTCAGCACTATGATCGTCAACCGTACCTGCAAGCGTATCTACATAACTAGCATCAGCTTTTAATCCGATTGCCGCTTCATTCTGCCCTAGTCTAGTAGAGTGACTATCTAATTTATTTACTACACCCTGTTGATCAGTCTCGTAAGTTGTAACACCAACGTAATTCAATAGCCGGTTATCCACCTCGGTTATGGTGTATACATCAGCCTTATTAGCTTTAGATACTAACTGACCATCTACATAATCTAGCCCTGCTTTATCAGCAATGTCTTGGGTTAATTCCGTTACTTTTGTATCGTAGATGGTTTTAGCAACAGAATAGGCTTCCGTATACGCTTTTTGGTCTTCTGGAGCTGGTGTCCAATCGGTTGCTTTATTTCCTTTTTCAAGTTTTAATTCTTTACGTTGAATAACAAAGTTTTCTGTGTAGTCATTAGGATAAATTCTAAAATCGAATCTGTACGTATTATTTGGAACATTAGCAGAAATATGGTATCTTCCATCCTTTGAAATAAGCCCCGTATAAGGTGTATCTAAGTATGAACCAACTTCATCATAAAATGTGAATCTTAATTTAACGTTGTTTACTTCTACCCCTGCAACATAAACACTTGCAGTAATGGAATCTCCTATATTTAATCCAATATCATCAATAACTTCACTTATTATTACTGAACCATACGTGGTAATAGTATCGTTGATAAGTGTTGAGCTTGTCCTTATAATTAAATTCCTTCCGCCAATTTCAATATCATTAATTGCTCCACTGACGTAATCTTCATCGGTAATCTTATCTGCAGGGCGCCCACCAACCTTATCGGTATCAGCTGAAGTATTTTCGCCAGTCACATCACCGATTAAATACCAGTCAGCCATGCTAAATGTAGCACTAGTTGTTTTCGTAACAGTCGAACGATAAACAGCCCCGTTGTTATCCCATAAGTCGCCTGTATCGTAAGGTGTGGTCGGTTGTGCAACAAATACCCTTCTTTTACTATCAGCCGTGTCTTGCGCTTGTGCCGCATCTTGTAAGGCTTTTGCTATCCCTTCATCACGGACAAGCACCCATTTATAAACGGTCTCAGCAAGCATGAATCGATAAGAATAACCAGTACTAGAATTATAAAAAAGGTCACCGATATGCTTATCTTTTTCAGCATTTGTTGTCCAGTCACTCGCTGGTAAGTTAGTAAGGCTAGGCTCATAATCTTTAAAGTGAGAAGTAATCTGATTATCAATCTGTGCTTGGATAGCTTGCATTTCATTATCATATAAAGCCGTATCAACATAATTCGTCAACTTGCTATTCGTATAATTATTAGCAGCTGCCTCTGCAGCGTCGGCTTTAGCTTTTGCATCTGCTTTAGCTTCTGCAAGTTTAGCAATATCCGCATCAATCCGGGCTTGTTCTTCGACACGAACAACACCATCTGCATGTGCTTCTGCTTGCGTTTGTGCTAGATTTGCCTTGGCTACCGCTACTGCCTCAGCCGCCGCTTGTGCTTCATTTGCCTTAGTAGTTGCGTCTGCTTTAGCTGCCTTTAATGCGTTATCGGCTTGCAGTTGAGCAAATGTCTTACCATCTTCAAAAACATTTGTGTCTTTATCATCGATTTGTTGTTGCGTATAGGTTTCTTCCAATACCTCTGCAAGACTACTTTTGCCAGCAATCGCAATCTGTAAAGCTTGCCAAATAGACCGAACTTGTTCAACAGTAAATTCTTTATAATCACCTAGTAAGACTTTCTTTTTAGACTTGTCGCTCAATTCCCTATCTTGGGTATGGACTCTTGCTTCTAGATAAAGTGGTGGATTAAATTTTGTATCCTTAATTCGTATGATTTGCCCAAACCGTATTTTTTTGTTCTTTAAACCAGGTATATGCTCCAAGTCAGCTATATCTGCTTCATACTCTACAACTGCATTGATACGCTTTTCTAGCTCGTTTTCTGTTAAAGTTTGAAGTCTATCAAGCGTCATATCTTGGTCAGTCGATTCAGGATAGTAAGGTTTGATTAAGTGTTTACCATTTCGACCCCAACGCGTCAAAGCATCCTTGTCCTCGACTAAAATTTCTTTCTTGTTTCCATCGCTATCAGCAGGACTTATACCTTTTAAGGCGGTCACAATATCAGCCGATTCGGTTCGTTTGATGCCTAGAAGATCACGACCAAACTCTACCTGTCTACCACTCCATTTTTCTGGTTTTTCTAGTAAGTCTACATACCTGCGGACAACCTTATTGTTTTTGACTTCGATTCTAAAATGCAATTCCAAGTCAAACTCACTTGCAATATGTTTGAGCAACCAATAGGGGTTGGTGTGTTCCTCAATGTGAAGCGTTCTACTGCCGTTATAGGTAATCGTTCCTGGTTCCCACTCGGTGTCTACCAGTGCTTGACTAACTGCGGTGGAAACGGTTTGACCTTCGAGCGTTTGCGGACTAATAATTTTAGCTTTTATTAAATCAACATAGGTTGCCGATGCATTCACCTGATAGGATAAAAACCCCTTGCTATCACGTAATTTCGTAGCACGAGTGATTAAAAACTCAACGTATTCCCCATCCTCATCGGGTATGATAACTCGATTGCGACCAGTCAAATATTCACTAAAATTTTTATTAGCAAACGTATCGAAGTCAAACGTCTGTAAGTAATCTTTTAGCTCGATGTGGTGGTTATCATTCCAAAATTCCCCGTGACGGATGACGGATAAAATAGTATCGGTCTGTTTGTCTGCTATGAGTATTTTGGGATTCATTATTTAAATACCTCCCTACGCTTCATCGTCACACCCAAGCTATTAGAGGGATGCATTAATAACGTATTAAACCCCGGTTTAATCGCAAAAAAATCAGCTCCAAAATCCATCAAGTCAGTGCGATCTTCGCCGTTTATTAGCAGCTCGCCTTTTTTCATATCGAATTTTAACTTGTCACCCACGTTTGCAATATAAGGTGTTTGATCAACAGTTGCTTGTGTGAGCTCATATGCCTGGATAGAATCTATTTTCGGTGCATAAGCACGTGGGGTGGTGCCATATTTACCGATGTGAATTTGTACGTATTTTAATCTTCCTTGATAAGCATTGGCGGCGTCTTTAAATGTTTTTCGTAAAGTCTCCACGTGATCGTTAGAATTATCAATACGAGTAACGTACAATTCAAAATCTTGGCCAACACGTCGAAAGCGAACCATACCAAAAAAGTAATCTTGCCTGTATTCATAATTCGAAGAGCTTATCAGGTATTCATCTAACCCGATACGTTCTTCCGCTACCTTTGTATGGACGTTTGGCGAGTTATCTAATATAGATAGCTTACCTAATTCATTTAATGCCTCATCACGTAAATAGCATTCTATACGGAAAGTCTGTTCAGGTTCGGTGGTTCTGCCCTGTAAGTGCATCTCTACTTCAAAATCCTGTACAGGAACAACTTCTTTAATTAAAGCCGGACCATGCCAGTTTGCTGTTTCTGCGCCATATGATGGCACGGTTATACCGTCACCGTCTGTACTTAAATTCCCATCAACCACACCACCGTCAACCTCAGTAGGGGTTGTTTGCCACGTGCTTAACGTTGCACCCCGTTCTTCTAGTAAAAGTGTTCGGGTGTCTACTACTTCTTCATCTAGCGCCACAGGATGACCAATCATCATGTATTCTTCATTCTGATTTTGAATCATAGCGAAAGTGACAGGAGCCAATACTTCTAGTTCAAAAACAGGGTATGTCTCGGCTGTTCCGTTGTTTTCGATTCCTACCACGTCTGATTGAAAGGTGGTTGTGATTTCAGGCCCATATTTGTGTGAATCTGGACACAAAAAGGAGACTGTCAAAAAAGCGTGTTCGACAATCTCACTTGGATCAAGCTCACCATCCAAAACAGCATAATAAGTGCGATTTGGTATATTTTCAAAAACCAGTGCCTTAGGTTCATCTGAATCCAACCATAAAACTAAATCTTCGGCTTTTGAATTCAAATCAGAAGGACTATTAGCTTCTAACCAAATATCAACTGGAATTATTAATGGATCTATATCTGTAGTTTGTAAATAGCCTCCCGGTTTACCAGGTACCGTCAATAAACTCCTTCGTCTCGGTGCCCAATAAGGTTTTTTCATCTTTATTTTGGTAATGTAAGGTTTTGTTATATTATTAAAAGAAAAATTATTCATTACCATCACTCCTAAAGCTCTTCTTGACTTCCTTGTTCCATTCCTGTTGTTCAGTCACTGTTGGTTCTACCATTTTACCAACTTCGCGCTCATTCATAATGACACTAATGTCTTTGCCAGCAGCGATGCCTTCTCGAATGTCTTCTAATAACTGAATCATTCGATTGCCTCTATCGCCATCCCCGTCCATGAATCCTAATTCTTGCCCAGTTTTCTGCCAAATTCCTTTTGATCGCTCTTTTTTAGCTGGATCATGACTGATAATAGATTCTGCCCAACCGCCTTCTGCGATCCAGGCTAGTTGTTTCGTATCAACAATGCCACCATTCGCATAACCCTGATAGGGTCTGCCTTCACGCAAAGCCTTTATGCCTGGAACATTGAACACATTTCCATATCTACTCTTAATATAATTAATTGCAGCTGTAGCATTATGGACGGGATTCATTATATTATCCATACCTGCTTGTTTATAAGCATTAAAAGTAGGTCTAATAGTCTGCATTAATCCCATCGATGGTGTTCCTCGTCTCCAGTTGCTATCCCATTTATTAATTGTTGACGGACCGGTACGACCGCCTGATTCCTTCATAGCGATTGTTGATAATGGTCCTGCCCAACTAGAAGGCACTCCGGTTGCTGCCATTGCTGAAGAAATCCAACTTTTTACGTTGCCAGATACATTTGCACCAAATGACCCAAAACCTTCAACTTTATCTTTAACAAATCCAAGGAATCCGTCTTTTACTTTCTTAAAAATGCCTTTTCCAAATCCATTCAAGATGCCTGGGAATTGTGGTGTTTCTACACCAAATAGATCCATTGCTTTGTTAAATAGTTTCGTAGGGTTAGAAATATAATCCCATACATCAAATGCTGCATCCTTTACGTTTCCCGCAACGTTCTTTGTACCTTCCCAAGTTTTTGAAGCAACCTTTTTAGTACCTTCGTATGCATTACCAACAAAGTCTTTTATTTTACCTATTCCTTTTTTATAAGCAGGAATTGATTCTAGTAATTCTTTTGTTTTCTTGAATGGCAATACTTTTGAACCTTTTTGTAAATTGATTAGTGTATCAATTCCAGGGCTCAATACGGTTTTACCATCTGGAGTTTGGATCAATTCTGGACCACCGCCATCTCCAACAATAGCAGGACCGCCAGGATGACCGTTTGTACCTTTTGCGTACGCTGGAACTTTCCACTTAGGAATGTTGGAATCTACACCAACTTTGTCTAGAATCCAATTGACTCCACCTACAACGCCGTTAACACCTTTTCCTAGCGTTTTAGTCATGGCGTTTATTACTTTTGTGATGCCGCCTTTAACTTTATCAGCCATCTTTCCAATCCCGTCACCGATCTTTTTAGGCAACTCTTTTGCCCGATTTACAATATCATCAAAACGTCCTTTGACAGTGTTGTAGATTTTGCTGAATACGCTTTTTGTTGTATCCCAAATATTATTCCAAGTGTTTTTAATCCGGTTCATGATTGATGAAACTCGTCCGAATATCAAATCTTTAATTGTGTTCCAAATTCCTTTGAAAAATCTACTAATAGCACTGAAGACAATAGAGGTATTATTTTTTAAGTTTTCCCATCTAGTTTTAACAAAACTAACTACTTTGTTAATAACCGTGTAAAATATAATTCTAATATCATTCCACAAAGTTCTGAAAAACTTTCCAATAGCACTAAATACCCTACTTGTGGTGCTACTAATGAAATTCCAACGACCTTTTATAAAATTGACTATAGTATTTATAACAAATTCAAACGTTTTACGGATCCCTGACCATAGTGCAGAAAAGAATTTACCAATTGCTGAGAATGTTGTTCGTGTGACAGTGCTAATAAATTTCCAAGCAGTTGTCAGAACTAAGCGAATTGCTGTTATAACTCCGCTAAAAATGGTCCTGATACTGTTCCATGTATTAACAAAGAATTCCTTAATCCAACGAAATGTAATTCGCGTTACCTGTTGAATTTTGCTCCATGCCGCTGATAGGTTTTTAATGATTCCTTTAATATTTCCTGCGAAAAATGATTTAATTGCCTTCCAACCAGATAACACAATGGACTTAAACCCTGTAAATAATAGCTTTGCACCCTTAATAATTCGACCAAAGAATGTAAGGTTAATCCATCCCCATATGAGTTCGATAGCTCCAAAGAACATTTGTTTGATGCCTTCCCACATTTTTGAAAAGTCACCAGTGAAAATACCAGTGAATATTTTGATTGCACCCATGATGACGTTTAATCCACCCTGAATGATATTCTGTATTGCACCCCAAATCGTATTGATAATCGCCATTACTGCCGGCATAACGAATTTCACGATTGAAAGCACAAAGCTAAAGGCATTATCTGCCGCTTTCAAGATTTGTTTTCCATTTTTATCCCAAAACGTCGCAATTTGTGAAACGATACTTCCTACAAAATTCACAATTCGTGTGAGCAACGGCTTAATAAACGGCCATAACATATTAAAAACTTCGGTGTACCTTTTGTACATATAAGTAAAATAGCCAACTACATTAGTAACAAAGCCATTTATCCAATCCTGAATCTTGTTGATTTCATTATTCATCTTCTGGATTTGTCCTGATGTTAACCCAAGTCGGGAGAGAATACTGACTCCCTTTCCTTTATTTCCTGTGAACAAAGCAAAGAGGCCTTTGATAGTCTGCTTAGCTCTATTGATTGGCCCTCCAATCTTATCCAGTTGTGTTTGTAAAAACCCTACAAATCTTCTTAAACCTTCAAACGCTTTATTAAGCATGATTAGAATTGCATCCCCAATAGGAGATATTAAGACAGAGAATTCGATTAAGAACATACCCATATTTTTCAAGAGGTCAAAAAATTTAGGTCCCATTTCCATCGAATAATCGATAAAGTTCTTAAAACCCTGTGTCTCACTTAGCGTAGAGAAGCCTTTTGTTATGCGAAGCAAACCTTTGGTAATCGATTGTGCCACTGGATCGAATGCCACCATTAAATTCATAAAACCTGCGACCAAATATCCAATCGATTCGCCAAGTCTTTCAACATACGCACCAGCTGTATTTCCCATCCATTCAAAGAAGGCTTTAGCGCCGCTACCATTTACTGCTTCATTGAAAGAGTTCGTGAGATTGTCCACAGCTTTTGTTGTAGACTCCATAGCCGGTCTTAGTTGGCTAAGAACACTTGTGGCAGCTTGCATAAAGGTTGTAAATGTTTCTGTTATAGGTCTTGTAAAATCACGGCGAAACGTAAACCACACATCTTTAAATGCTCCCACAGAATTGATCGCATCTTGCCAATAGCCGGGAAGCTTTTGAAATTCTTCTCCACCTTTTTTTAAATTCTTTTCTAATCCAATCACTCGACTTATCGCATGTTCGGCTGCGAAAGCATAAACACCCAATCCGCCAGCTGCAGAGGTGAAAGCAGAAGTTAGACCTCCCGCGGCAGCTGTTAAAGACGTTATAGCCGGAATGGCTGCTGGTGCTAATCCGACTAAGGCGTATTTTAATCCACGTAATGAAATGGTTGTGTTTACGACTGCGTTTCTAAATTTACTGAACAGGCCACCTTCATTGACGTTATCCACTTTATCTCGCGTAACTTCCAATTCATTATTAAGTAGGTAGGTTTTATTGCGTGATTGACCAAGCTCATCTTTTAATTGATCAAGGTCATTATCACCTAAATCTTCAAGTTTTTTATCTGCTTGATCTGCTTCATTACCTAACTCGTTTATTTCTTCTTTTGCGCCCTTTGCATCACTTTCCAAAACATTCATGCTATTATTTTTTCCTGTTTTTTCAATCTGTTTATCCAGTTTTTTACTTGATTTATTTAAATAGTCGTAACTTTCTTTTGCTTGATCTACCGCTTTGTCTGTTGTAGGCCCTATTTGAGATAGTTCTTTTCGCACCTCTCGCATTGAAGATTTAAATCCTTTTATAGTTGCCGTGAATTGCGTGCGTAATTCCCTAACAGTCGCCAATATTCACCCTCCCCTCTACTGTTGTTGCTGGATTCGTTTTAGTTTTTCAAAATCCCAATCATAAATTTTAGCCGGGTCAATTTGATTTTGACTTTTATCATCGGGCTTTATCGCATTCACAAACTCATCACGCGCTTGTTTAAGTTTGGCTGGCTCTTTCCCTTCTGGGCGTTGCGAATATAAAAGGGAAAGATATTGCATCCAAATACGATACTTCTCCTTTTCTGCCTCTGCTTCGTCCTTTTCAAGCGCCATATCCATGTACTTTAATAGTTCTATCGCCCTAGTTTGCAATACCTCCCGGCGACCGCCTAGACTTCCTGACAACTTGAAAACAAAGGCTTCGATTAAGCTTGCGCTTTCGCGGTATTCGGCTTGCGAGTCGCTCTCTGTTTGAGGTTTAGAAATGCCATCTTCGCTTTTGTTCCGGCTAAAGACTTTTTTCCGCGTTTGAATAACCTTTCAATGTCGTTTTCATCAATTACAGCATCGTAAATGTCCAAAACGTCTAATGCCTTCTGTTTTTGTAGCGTATTTATTTCAATGCCGCTAAGTACAGATAGTAGATGTACAGCTTTAGCAGGTACGTGAACAGCCAATGTCTCAAAAGAATCGATAAGTGACTGGATGAATTTTTCATCCTGTAAATCTACTTCCTCTTCTTCACCAGAATCCTTAAATATGTCGGTAAATAATTTCTTAAGTGATTCGTCACTTTGTAATTGAGTAAAAATATCTTTGATGACTTTCATCATTTGTTCGAACTGTAATAGATCAATATCCTCAATTTCATGTTGTTGCTTCTGTACGTTGCCTTCTTCATCTTTGACCTTTAACGTAATTTGAGTGGACAATAGTATTCCTCCTTGGATATAAATAAAGAGAGAGCAAAGGCCCCCTCTAAAATTAATTAATTATTTTTTATGCTGCGTTTGGATCCGTGCTGCCCACGTAGAAAAAGTTACCTGGTTTACTAGCATCCACACCATCACGTGGGTACATCGTGAACGTCATTGGAACCATCCCCTGTTCATTTGTGTAGGAACGCGTGTATTCACCGTTAGATGCCATTTTGTAGATGACGATATCCTGACTTGTATCCGCACCTAAAATACGTGGATGGATACGAATCTTTTGTGCTTTTGACCTCATTGACGTTCCAACTTTTGCATCCATTAATCCAGTTAGTTCGGTAGTAGTTGCATCTATAATTTCTTCCACGTAACTCATAGCAAGTTTCATATTTTCTAAGGTTTGTTGCGCTGCGGAAAATGTAACGGATCCCTCATATCCTGTAACGATTTGATCGTAAATAGATTCACCTAAATCAGCTACTACAATATCTTGTAAAATAGGTGTGAGTGTTAATTCTCCACCCTCCATTTGGAACTCACTTTGACCGTCGAAACGGACTTCACTTCCTGTTTCACCAATAATAAAATCAGCTAGACCGAACGGTATTTTTTCAGCTTGTAATGCCATTAGTCGTTTCCTCCTTTGTTTCTGTTAATGTAACGTCGAAATTGATGCTGTATTCCATGATGTTGTTTTTGACACCGATTCGATTTGGCGTAGATGATGCAGCAATAAAAAAAACGCGATAGCTTGTTGAGCCAATCACGTTTCCATCTTTATCAAACTGTTCTACTGTTGCAACAAAATTTTTCTTTTTATGCAAAGCTTTATATACTTTTTGTGCTACCGATTTAGCGTAATTCCAACTAGACGAGCGGATATAAACCATATAGGATGGATACTGCATACCAATTTCATAGATGCCAGGCTTACCGCCACCCTCACTAAAAATAGTACCCGTGTGATCTTGACCAGTGTAAAAGTCGCTCGTCCATTCTAAGTCAGGAATAATCTTTTCTAGTTCGTCAGCTAGATATTTTTGTATCATGATTTATCACCAAGCGTTCTATCTAGGATTCCTTCATTCATTTTGTCGTAATCTTCCTCGGTTGCTTTAATGGCGTTTTCCAAGTATTTACGACCTGGTTGGTAGCCGCGCCAAGAAGGTTTAGCACGTGTGCCTTGACCTAACCCGTTCACATAATAAGCTTCGAATTTGGCACCTTTGCTATACTTAGCGTGGACACCATCGCGATAAGGTTCTTCATGTCGTCTAAGAGCGTAAGCTTTATTAGAGCCACCTTCTACTTTAACTTCATCGCCTTTTATTTCAGCTTTACTAAAATTAATAGAGTCCTCTAAATCTCCTTCGTCGTATTGCACAAGAGCCTTTGCGCCTTCCTCGACCAACATGCCGTATTTGGTGTATTCTTCAACAAGGACTTCCTCAAACTTCGCTTCCATCTTATCGAATTCGGCTTCTAGTTCTTCCAGACCATCCCATTCCATATTAAAAAACGTTTCTTTTTTAGCCAACTTTAATTGTCCTAAAATAGACCTTGTTACCGCCGTAATTGAGCGTTTCACCAATCGTTAATACAATGCCTTCAATTAGTAAACCAAAGCGGTCAATCCAGTTTATTTTAAAGCCGTAGGCGACTTGTTCAGCAGATGGAAGGTCAATCTCTAATAAAGCCTGTACTTCTTGACCGTCTTTGTTAAGAACAATCTTAGTCGTTTGTTGC
Organism: Virgibacillus carmonensis; assembly: GCF_057836705.1. Classification (NCBI taxonomy): domain Bacteria; kingdom Bacillati; phylum Bacillota; class Bacilli; order Caryophanales; family Bacillaceae; genus Virgibacillus; species Virgibacillus carmonensis. The sequence goes on from NZ_JBYQFJ010000010.1 coordinate 93,957, forward strand.
ACCCTTGCCGTAGCAATGCGCTCTTCAAATTTATAACGACCATAACTATCTTTAATAAAATCACCATTTGCATCTACAACAGGACTAAAGATAGTAATCTGTTCTTTCATTGGTGGTGCTGGCATTAGATCAACCTCCCGATTCCTGCTGCTGATTTGGTGTTATTAATTAAAGAAATAACTTCAGGAGAAATATTGGCGCCTTCAAAAGAAAACGAAAGCCCCTTAACAGTGAACGATTTCACGCCTTGTCTTTTAAACTTGGCGAATTCTTCTGATTCGCCCTCTATGATATAAAGTGTTTGTAAGGCGACAACCTCATCTGTAATAAGGTTTTCTTTAAAATGCCTTTTCAACATTTCTTCTGCTGTAAAAGCAATCTTTTCGCGAATGGTCGCATCAAGCTCTGTATAGTATTCCGTGTAATGGAGCTTATGCAGATAGTTATCTACTGCAATGAAATCCATATGAATCACCTACTCTTTATCTGATTCGATAATAGCTTCGACAAGCTCTGCTTTCTTCATTTCTGAAAAACCTTCAATTCCTTTTCCCTCTGCAATATCTTTTAATTCAGGAACCGTGTGGTCTTCTAACTTCTTTTCATGCGAAGCTTCTACTTTATCCCCTAAACGTTCGGCTTGTTTTTCTGTTAGTTCAATTTCTTGGTCGGTTTGAACAATTTTCCCTTTGTGTACTAAATAAGCATTAGCTTTGTATGTTGGCATGTGGATGCCCTCCTTTTATTTGTTAATGAAAAAAGCAAAGTCGATTAAGACTCTGCTTATACATCCATGATAACGATTGATTGCGGACGAGATAGAGCTGGAAAGACGGTCTCACCAATATAAACAGATTGGCTAGGTGGATTGCTCTCCCTGATTTCAGTAACGGTGTAAATACCAGATTGATAGTTTTTTTCAACAGTTGGCCCGATATAAGTCTTTCCTAGGTCATCACCTAGAAGGACTACCTTGTTATCTTCTAATAGTGGAACTTCGCCTTCCCCATAAATATCAACAACATCATCATTGAGCTCATATTGCGGTAATCCAAGGGCTGTAAATACGTTTGCGATATCATTCTTCGTAAGCAGTCTTTGACCATTATTTGTTCCATAAACTTGCACGCGAATCTGTTCATTTTGTAATAAATTCGCTTCAGTTGCACCTGTCATGTGCATTACTTTTGGCTTTTGACGTTTATTAGCTGATTTATATTGGTTAACTGCCGTTTGAAGGTCAGCTAATGGTGTAGATGTTGGGTCCGACCAAGCTGTTGTAACAGTTAATTTATTTTCAGCAGGGATTCCAAAATCAACCTCAACTTGCACATCGTTTTCCTTATCGTTATAATTTAGAACCCCCTTGTACACAGCCTGCGCACGTAGGAATTCTTCTGTATCATAAACACCCTGAATTAAATCATCAGTTGTATCGTATACATAGTCAATTGCCTGGTTTTTTTCTTCATCATCACGCGGACGATTAAAGCGAAGTAATTCTTCTTCGTCCAGACGTACACCATGTTGAACTTTTGCAACAGAACCGAATGCTTTCTCTAGTTCCTTTTTATCACGTAATGGAGCAGATGCATTAAATCCTGTGATAGATGCAGCACGACCATATTTACCATTGATCACGTTATATGAAAAATTAATATCCTTAATCGGTTTGGTCGGCAACACATTACGTAATTTATAATCTTTTACTGCAGGTACATTTTCAACATACCCTTGAAATTCTTCTCCCTGAAATTCTTGTAAATGTAATGGCATTATCAGTTTTCCTCCTTCATATCTTTCAAATTAAATATCAAATACAATACGGCCTTTTGTAGCTTCTTTAAATGTTGCATTAACATTTGTGCATTTTGATTCGATTGGATGACCAGCAGCTAAAACTCCGACAATAGGATTTTGTCCTGCAATAACTTTTACATCGCTCATGACTAGACCTGCCCCAATGGCGGTAGCTGGCGTACCAGTAGTTGGTGTTACATCCCATGCTTTATATAAACCGCTTGTTCCATCTTTAAAAACTGCTGTACCTGCCTTCACATATTCACCTGCAGTAAAAGATGCAGCATCTAATGTTGCCCCTGCAGTTTTCACTTCAATGCCTTGCGCATTACGTAAAAATTCTTTTTGACCAACAATTTGTTCCTTACGTGGTTGTAAGTTCATTACTTGTCTTCCTCCTTCTTATGGCGTTGTTTTGCTCGTTCAGCGCCTTTAGCTTTTTTATCTTCGTTTTTTGTTTTCTTGTTATTCTTTTGACGAGAACCAGGATTGTAAGAACTCTTTTTCTTCTTACGTTTTTTTTTAGTTTCTTCTTCTTCATCCTCGTCATCGTCTTCTTGCTCCCCAAAATATTCAGGGAATTCTTCTTCTAAATCTTCAAAGAGCTCGTCTAGGTTTTCAGGCTCACCGTCATCATCCAATTCAATATCATCCACGTTGATCAAACGCGCTAACAATCTAGGATTATGACCGTTATCTGCTGCAAACTCTTTAACAAGCGCTCTTTTTTCAGTCCGCTCCGCGCGAACGAGACGTTTTTCTTTCTCGCTTAAGTCGTTCTTCAATGTTTCTAGTTCCTCTTCTTCTTGCTCATCTTCTTTATCCTTTTTCTTACCTGCCTTTTCTTTGAGTCGGCGATGCTCTTCTGGATCAATTCCTTCAAACTTTTTCATACGTTTTCCAAGCTGTTTTTTCATTTTAGCCTGGTATTGTTTCTTGAACTTCTTATCTTTAAGCAATTCATCTAGATTAGGAGAATCATCTTCCGGGTCGTCTTCATCTTCAGGGTCATCCTCGGGATCGTCTTCCGGGTCGTCCTCGGGGTCATCTTCCTTGGCGAAGTATTGAAGATTCAACTTAAGATGATTACCTTTAACCTCTTCCATTTGCGCTGGAAGGTTGCGCTTAAATAAACGAGTGAACATTTTATTTATCATTTGAACGAACCAAACATAAAAAGCTTTAAACATTGTATTTCTCCTTTCCTCTGCTTTGGTAGCAGGAACCTTGCTCATGCAGTTTATAGCGTCATCGGCATGGTTATAGACAAGCTATTTAACGGAATAGCACCGAGATTTATGATCACCTCCACTAGAAATTAAAATTATCTTTAAGTACCTGGTGAAGCACTTTGCCAACGCGATTAATCATATCCTCGTCATGTTCTTCAAAACCTGCTTGTTCGAATATTGCGTGCGTTAATTCGTGCGTAAATACTTCTTGTCCTTTTTCTTCCGATAGCCCTTTAAATATTTCAATGGTTGTTTTGTCATAATCGCAAGCTCCAAGATAATTTTTATTGTTGTTTATTTCGACAAACGGCTTTTGTTCGACTTTATAATTCAATCCACCAACTTTTATTTGTTTCGGAATCATCTAATTGCCGCCTTTCAAACATAATAAAAAGACTAGCGTCTGCTAATCTGTTGCGTTATGCTCCGATATTCACTTTGCAATTCTTGAAACCTTATTGAGTTTTCCCTTTTGCCGCGCCGAAAAGCGCCGATGGTTTTATACATATTATCGCCAAGCAAAGCCTGATAACGAGCAAACATTTTTATTTCCTCATTGGCTTTTCGTCTGGTGGACTGCTCTTTTTCATAAGCCTTCTTTTGCGCATCTGTCCGTGTATCTTCTTCAGGCTTAAACTTTTTCCATTTATCCTTTTCCGCTTGGATTTCCTCATCCGTTTTGAATTCAATTACAAATGGGATTATATTCCCTCTGCAATGAGGGTGATAAGGCGGCAATTTGACACCACTTCTGAAACCTTCATGCTCACCAGTCAAATCAACAACCATTCCCCTGAATTTAGCACATATATGACACGTATCTGCTCTTTCATTGATCTTAACTAGTCCAACACCGTTTTCTTGATATCTAGTGCTTGCACCACTCGTTCCTGCTTCCCTATTCTTAGTCCTAACAACAAGTGAACTATAATAATCAAGCGGTAAATCCTTACCATCTGATGTTACAAAGCTAGTCAAACCATTCTTAGCAAAAGACTTGCCAACACGTTGACTTACAACCTTATTTGCATCACCTGTTATAGCACCTTTTGCAAGGTCTTCACGAACATCATCAAGCATCTGCGTTATATTAGTCTCTGCGCTCTTTTTTGCAGTTCTGATTGCAGATTTCAAGTCAAGTAGGGTATCGTCCACCAATTCCGCAACAGCTTCTTTATGAATTTTCTTCTTAAACCTTTTTGCAACTTGTCCATCTTTCGTTAAAGAAAGTGTAGGATCAATGGCCATACCTTCTCCATTCAGTAGCTTAGTAGCTTTATCGACACCGCCAAAATAATTAACAATTACCTGTTGCGGAATAACTTTATCTAGTGTCCAACCGAACTGATCAAGTATGGATATTATTTCATCAATTAATTTTTTCTCTTGTTCTTTGTCTTGTAAATCACGCGCATTAAATACCCTTGCAAGGATTTCCTTAACAACAGATCCGATGTATTTTAATAACGTTTCTTCGTTCATTCGTCATCATCCTGTATCGGATTACCATCTTTGTCGCGATTGTCCATATAGTTAGATAACGTATTACGTCCGCTTACTAATGATGTTGAATCATCCCCTTGCGCTTCTTCCTCAACCCTTATAATCTCTTCCTGAATCCATTCCTCGGATGCATCCGGGTTATTCCTTCGAATCGTTGTTTCAAGCGATTGTGTGCCATCTGTATATGCTTTGTTGTTTTCCTCAATTAGCTCTTTGCGATTAATCGGAATCATGGACTTAATAGTGATTTCTGGTTCTTCAATAATGACTGCTGCATCATCTTTATTCGCAAGCCATAACGTATTTTCGAATAACTGCTGCAGGAAATAAATATACTCCCCTTGTATTTGTTCAGCTTTGATAAGAGATATGAATAAATCATAGAATTTAGCAGCGCCCGATTGAGCGGCATTTGAGCCTTCACCATCCAGATAAAAGTCAACCGCCTTTTCCGAAGTTTTAGTTTCCATGAGCATTAGCTTCATTAAGTCTTTAATCCACTGCATATCACCTATTTTCGTAATATCAATCTGAATGACTTCCAGAGCCTTACCTTTATCATCAAAAGTGGTGATTTCTAAATCACGATGATCAATCTTCTTTTCGTCCCCGTATCGCTCTTGTGCCGCGTCCTGCAAAGCTGCCATTATTTCTTTTGAGATTGCTACCCTTGGCTTTCCATTACGCTCAAAGGTGATTGCGCTCCTAGTAAGAGTCCAGTTAATCTCATCTTGCTTGCCTTCTTGGTTCTTAAGGCAGGAAACACCTAATGGGTTTGAGAATGTCTTTTCATTCGGCCAGTAAACAATAAATTGACGAGTACGCCCTGCATAAAGTTCTTCTAACCCATCTAGTCCAAGTAATTCTTTCGTCTTATCTTCTTCAACCTTTTCTGTTCGGTCGCCCGAATTAAGACGATACAAAAAATGCGTAGCCCTTAATCCATCATCTTCAATTCGTTCACGATAAACATGCAAATAATCTTCCTCATCAAATTCACGTTCATATGCTAAATCAGCGCCTAATCCATCCTCATGAGGGAAATATACATCACGTTGCTTGAAATCGATTCTCAAGCCGCGCTCATCGTTCCACGGTACACCGACAAGACCACCGTCTACTTGTTGTTGAACGATGTTACTCCAATGTTCGAACTTAAGGCCTGAGTTCTTTTCGATTTGGTCTATAAGCTTTATTTGAATATCATTTATAGCATCGCCAGGATTATCAATTTGATCGTTCGTATCTTTATTAGAATTATCATCCTGTTCTTCTGTCGAAGCCACTGAGGATGTAATACCACCGATTGAACGGGCAACCAACATAGCGGGAATCTCGGGAATGAGTTTAGATATATTAGCCATAATGTAAGGTGTTCGAACATTCTTAGCCTTCTGTGAGCCTTCCACAATGTTATCAATAATCTCACCCTTACCGATTAATTCCTTTGCCCTGGAGAATATCTGTGAATGGTTACCCTCGTATAGATCACGATAAAAATATACTTTACCATGTTCTTTTTCGATTATTGATTTATTCCACTTAGCCCACTTTATTGTCATGTACTCACCTGCCTTTTTAATGCATAATAAAAACGCCTACCAGGCGCTTGAAGAACTTATTCCTGCTTTTGGAGCAAACAAAATTGTTTGTATAAAGTAGCGATCACCATCAAGTAGATGATCGAACTGCTTAACCGGTTTATCTTCCCCTCGGTCAGACGCTTTCTTATCCCAAACATAGGAAGAAAACTCCCGAAAGGTTTCTTTGCAGCAGTCATTGTATAGAATCATCAATCCGCTTAATGCTGTTTGCATGTTACGTATTCCATCCAACACTGCATTTTTAGCTTCGATAACATAAAACCTATCTCTTCTTAATTGCGCTATAAAACTAGCAGCCGATGGATCCACCACAATACCTTTAACCCGGATACCTTTTACAAATTCTTTTAAATCCTTGCTGTATTCAACATCTGTCTTTTGTCTGGACGAGTTACGTCCATCATAGTAATATTCTTTGACTTTGTACCATGTCTTTTCATGTTTCCCCCATAACCCAAATGTAGTTGGGTTCTGTGTTCCATAGTCGATCGACACATAGTATTCAGAGTAGCTACGTTTTTTCGTTTTAACTACATGAGTGTCCTGGTCGAACATGTCATAGATAACACCTTCAGCAAGCACCCATAAACCAAGAATAAATCGCTTATAGAAAACACCTGTAAACATGCGCTTATACCGATTGATTACTCGTTGAGATAATGATGGGTTATCGTCCATTGTGAAATGTAATCTAATTAAGTTTTTACCCTGTAAGTTATCAATATATTTTTCTTTAAACCAATGATAAGGACTTGCAGGGTTGCAGTTATACCAGTACTTCGAACCATCGACAGAGCAACGTGCTTCCGCTTGACTAACAAATGTTTCAGGCATTAGTGCTACTTCATCAAAGAACATTCCAGCTAATGTAATTCCTTGTATTAAATCCTGTGAGCTCTCATCTTTTCCGCCAAATATATAAAAGTAATTTGTTTTACCCCTAAAAGTTACTGTTAAGTAGTTATCAGATCGGTGGTCCTTTACTCGGTATCCTCTTGATTTAAGCATTCTTTTTAATGGTGTAATGAGATTACGTCTTAATGATCCAATCGTTTTTCCAGCCATGCCTAGGTTTTCTTCGTGAAATGTTTCCATTCCCCATATTACATAGGAAAGTGACATGACTACTGTTTTACCAGCTCGAACGGACCCATCACATATAATCCCATCTTTTTCTTTAACCGGTGACTTGTTTTGCCACCAGGTCAAAATCTTCTTCTGTTTATTAGAAAAAGCCTTAAATCTAAATAGCGCTGGTTTAAGTTTCTTCGGTGCTTCCATCGTCGCTGTCATCGTTCCACACCTCCGCCGCATCACCTAACGCTTCGATAAATCCATCATCTTCATACTGGCCATCATCAATGTTAGCTTTTGCCTTATCAAGTGCTAACTTTTCACGTTGCATAGCGACTTTTTCCTCTTCCAGTTTTCGTTTGTAACCATCTGGAAGTAATTCAAAGTATTTATCCAGCTTGTCCAACGCTTTCATCTTGTCAGCTAGTTTAATAGCAACGCCATCTTTGCCCTGTTTGACTTCTGTAATAATTGTTCCATCAATTGCATTCGATTCTTTAAAGTCTACATAGTTAATTTCTTGCATAAGAGGGTTGTCAAATTCATCTTTAACGGGTCCAAACATCCCCATTACTTCTACTTCCTTTTTTCCAAAGATGGTGTAATCGGTAATATCAGCAAAAGCAATAGCTGCATACTTCTGTAATACGTCCATCGCATCAATGAATAACGAGTCGGTCATATTGCCTTTTAATTCTCGGATATATTCGCCAACCTTACGATTTCTTACCAGCTCGCTACCTGTTACGTGAGCTCTATCTGGAGAATACCCTGCTTTAATAGCGGCTGTAGTTTGATTAAAACTCTTAACATAATGAATACAAAAAAGCCTTTGCTTATCAGTGAGTTCATCACCTTGCAAAGACTCTTGCTTTTCAGGAGTAGCATCCCTAATTCGATTCGTATCTTTTTGTTTAGTAATGCTCCTTTTCGAATTAGTAACGTTACCTTTTAATTTATCGTCCCATTTATCTTGGCTTTTCCATTTGCGAATCTGGGAATCACTTATATCTAATTCAGCAGCAATATCCTTTAACTTTCGTTCGCCTTTGGTTTTTTTCCATATCTCAAATGCTTCATCACGTCTTGGATCTCTTTTTCTTGGCATTTACATTGTCACCGCCTCCAGTGATTCGTTTTTTTGGGCAAAAGAAAAAGCATCCAATTTGGATGCTAATCTTCTCTTATCATTTTATCTATCTCTTTAAACATGACAAAGTTTTCCTTGCTTTCTCTTATAATATCAATTTGGTCCTTAACAGTTTCAATATATTCAGTGCTCATGTCTTCAAATTCAATTGAATCTTGGGTAGGCGATCCAATTATTGCAATAAAATTAGTCCTATTTAGTAATGATAAATGTTCTATTACCGCTCCTCTATATACATCTTCATTCAGTTTGTCATTTCGTTTTCTGTTGCTAAAAAGATTCGTAAAAGCAGCCATATTTAAAATATTACTTTTCTCATAAGATTTTATTAAAAAATATGAAATGTTAGTATCTATTCTGGTTTTCAAGAAAATTATTTTTAATAAATCTTTGGTTACCTCATCGGAATTTCCATTTAATTGGTCTGGGCTTGACTTAAAATCACTACTCACCACATCAATTATTGTGTCCATCTTTTGATCCATCTTTTCAAACTTGAAACTTTCTAATTTTTTCGTTATAATTTCTACTCTTTCTGCGGATTGATTAATTTTTTGAATACTTGTACCTTGTGTTATACCTTGATATATAGATATAAAGATAGCTAATACACCAATAATGATTGATATAATAGCAGAGGAAACAGAAATTATATTTATCATATCAGTATTATTGAAGAAACTTACTCCAGCAGTAAAACCTGTAATTAAAACCCAAATGATAAACCAGTATATAAAATGTAACCGATTTATATTCTTTGTCACCATAAATCACATTCTCCTTTCATCAAACACATTCGACAAAAGAAGGCAAATTCCTGCATTACTGTTCTTCATAGTAAAAATTCATTTTTTCCCAACAATTAGAACATTGACCTTCCATTTTAACACTTTTATTCTTTTTCTTCTTTGGAACCACACCAGTCATTGTGATAAAAATACCTGGAATTGATAATAAAGCTATCATCAAAGTAATAGTATTAATTGTATAAACGTCTGTAATTTTATTCGACAGGAATACTACAGAAATCATAAACATCATTAATAATACAGATGCTAATGCACCTAATAAATAAATAATAAAAAGTAAGACACTAACTTTAGGCCATGCTTTTTTAATATACTTCACATAAATCACCTCACCAATGAAATTATCGGTTAGGAGGCACATAAAATGAAGAGCATCTGAAAGGCTGCCAACGTAATGTTATTCAGCCAGGACTGTTCGCCTAGCCGCCCTACCCACAGTTTACAGTGTGGAAAATAATTCTAAAAATGTTGCACTTTTTGTCATTTCTGTCATTATTGGCATATTTGGCACAACATATCTTTTTTCATATCTGTTACCTTATTTCGATTAACATGTAAATGATCTGCTATAGAACGATAACTCATACCCTCCATCATGCAATCTAATATAATTTGGTGCTGTTCATCAAAAAGCTTATACATCATGGTTTCCACAAATTCTACTTTTTCTTGATAGGTTATCCATCGTTCAAACAAACGTTTTTCCCTTGCATCCATATCGTCCATTTCAGCCATGCTCTTAAGGTTTGTATTTGGTTTAGGTAATGTTGCTTCAATTCCATATTGAGCCACACCTACGGACTTGCTATGACGATTTGATCCCCATAATATATTACTGATTCGATCAAGTTCTTTTTTTCTCCAATGGTACTGATAGATTAGGTCTTCAATTTGTTTTACGTTCATTGAATCCAGCCCCTTCATCGAAAAGTAATTGAGCATATTTACTACATCTTATCGGTTGTTGCGCCTTTTTCTTTTTATCTTTCCGATATGGACTAATCACGAATTTAATGCGATAGACCTGTTTCATTTCTTCACCTCATCAACAAGCAATAAAGAAACCACAGCAAATGAATATATTGACAGTATGAATGTAATTTTTATCTGGAATATCTCAGCTATAATTCCAGCGATACTTACAAAAATCATAAATATTGCTAACGCAATGATAAATACTTTGAAACCTCTCAAATTGAACCCCTCCTAAATTGAAATAAAAAAAGGACACCAAACGGCAGCTGCTTCGCTGTCATTCAGTGTCCTCCAGTTGGCTGGTAGAACAAATTTCATTTATAAATCATTGCTTAACTTTAAAAGTTCTTCTACAATTTCTTCCCTATTGTCTATTTCCCCAATTTTGTTTTCAATTAGGTAATGTTCCAGCATTTCCTTATTACTATCCTTACTCGCCATATAATATCCTGTATAAAAAATAGAAATACCGTGTCCTAATTTGCTTGAATTTTCTCTAAGATCTAACCATTTTTTTGCCAACTTAATAATTTTATCTTTATTATGGATTAATAACTTGTCTAATTCATCAACTTTCTCAATATTAAAATACTTTAATTTATTTAATAAACCAGTTATATTCACCGTTTCCTCTAAAAGACCATAATCTGCAATACTATTATCCATTTCAGATATAAGTTTGCTTTCAATAATATAATTAATTAAAGAAGCTTTATTAAGATCTATATCATATTCTCCTTCGTTCAATTTATCACTAATCTTACCCTCAATAACTTCTAACCTATCTTTAATTTGCACAAACTCTTTGTCGACTGTTTCTAATAAACCAGCTACTCTAGAAAAATCTCTTTTTATCTCTTTTGGAACATCTATTTCATTTTTATAACCCAAGTCATGCTCTATTTCTGCCCATGCATGCTGTAGAATAGATCTAACCTGAATTTCTGCCTTCATATTTTTGAACTCAGAGTACTCAACCAATTGTTCTCTACTTGATAATAAACTAACAATATAGTGCACAGACATGTACCCGAAAGTATTGGGACTCAACTTTTCTCTTTTATCAATGGAATTATCCTCATCTATTTTAAATTCTTCCTCGATAACATTTGAGATTTTGTCTACATCATCTTCAAAGTAAGTTATTACTCTTATTCCTACTAAATCTGTGATTTCTTCTAAATCAGAATACTTTCCACCATCGACTTTTTTTCTAAGACTATATACTTCCTTTACTCTGGCTTGGACACTATGAACATAAATTCCTTTAGCGTAAAGAAGCCTCTCTATCAAATTCTGTAAGGCGTTGGAAAAATTTTCAAATTTTCTTTTCCTCTGGTTATATTTACTGATTATTCGTAAAGCATTTCTTCTATTAGCATCCATAAAAATCTTCCCTCTCATCTACCTTCATCTTCTTTAATAAGTTTTCATTCGGTTTCTTCCAGTTAGCTGGTAGAAACTATAAATATTTATTTAATTTATCACCTATATTATCATAATCATTAATTAATAATCTTAAATAGTCTTTTGCACTAACATTACTTTTTCCGCCATTTAAATCTTTTCTCAGTTCAACCATAAACTTAGCGGTGTAAGCTAATGTTTGGTGTTGTTCCTCTTTTGTCATGGGATTTAATTCCCTAATTTTTAAAAATGCTTCCATGGTTTGATCACTACCAAATAAGAAAACTGCATTTGATATATCTCTAATACTTTGACCTGCCTTTTCATTTTTCTTCTTCTCGTCTTTGATTTTTGTATGCTGAAAAAAATTATCAACAAAATCTTTATACCTTTCCATTTTCACTGGATGATTTTGTTCAACTGAAATATTTAACCTTGCGATTTCACTCTTCAGTTTGTTTAGTTTTTTTTCATAATAATACTGTGGAATGAAACCCACTCCTAAGAACCCTAAAACAGTAACAGTTAATTGTATAATATCTGCTGTACTCATAAATCTTCCCCCTCGTAGAACTTATTCGAGATTTTTATAATTTGTTATATTTCCTTTCATTTTCCTGATGCTTTTTATCTAGTCTTTTGATATAACCTTCTAATTCCTCAGATGAAGATCCTAGAATATCAGCTATTCCATCCGAATTTACATTCAAACTTCTTTGCCAAAAATATTCAATTTTTGATTCACACAAATTTAGAATGTCTAAATAAATGTTAAAAGTGTCATATGTGAAATGGTGTCTATCAATAGACTTAACTTTATTTAAGTAATTTCTTATATCGGATTCATTCAGTTTTTTGGCAAATATAACATCATTTACAATTTGAGTAGGAAAACCTTCGTCATCCACCCTTGTCTCAATATTCTCATCATCAAATTGATAATTAATATACTGATTTAAATGCTCCTGCAATGACTTAATAGCAGAAAGTAAATAACTAGACTCTTTTAAATAATTCTCTAATATGTTTTTTTGATTCCGTCTCTTACTGAGGACGTTATTCCAGTTCATTATATAAATCGCAATTCCCCCTGTGAGAAGTGCGCCAAGTAAAGCTCCCATAAAGCTAGGGTCAGCTAGTAGCGTATTAAGATAATTTTTCAAAAATCCTCCCCCTCATCAAACTTAACCCTTTTCACCTTACCCTGGTGTGTAATTACTTTAGTCTCACCATATTCAGGAAGGTAGGTTAATTTTGCTTCTCCATTACAATATACGACAATAAACGGTTTTTTTCCTGCATTTAAGTCAACATCTATGTTCAATTTTTCTTTATCTAATTCTACTGGAACGGTTTGTAATCGCACAAAGCAGACCCCCGTATGATATAATATATTTGTCGAATGAAGTCAGGAGCCATGCTCTTGGCTTTTTTTAATGGAGCCCACCTAAGCAGCAGGCCCCTCTTATTATTTAAGCAATAATGGTAATTCTTTCTGATTGAATTTCCTCATCAAGATGCTTCAACAAATATTCCTCAATGTTTCTCATAGCCTCTAATTTCCAAGCCCCACCATCTGCTTCGAATAGCGCGCATTCTGGGCCCGACTTCATCCTGAATATGAAATCACTTTGCGGTTGATCAACCTCTACGAATGTACGATATGGAGCCAAGGAAACAGGGTTAGGAACTTCAACATTTCCGACGGATGCCACACCTGTTTTTGCAACAACCTTTTGTGATACACCATCGTCGCCGTGAGTCTGGACATTTTCCTCCGTAATGTTTCCAACTACCCTAAGCATGATGTCGCGGTCTTCACTCTTCACAAAAGCTGACTGTAATTTGATATTGAATAACTCTGTATCGTAAAAACGATCAAAGTGGAATTTTGGCAGCATTGCTTCAGCATGGACCCATGCATCTCTGTTCTTATCCCCGTTAAGTTGCGAATGAGCAACAACGCTTGTTGGACTTTCCACATGAACGATTACTTGGTCGGTACCATCGAATTCTGATTTTAGATAATCAATTAATCCTGAAAGTGTATTTACCCCTAATGAGCCAGCAATTGGCTCTTTCAAAAGTTGCAACGACTTGTCCGAGTAATCCTGTCCATTTCTTTCATGGATCTCAGCTTTCCCCATACCTACAACATACTGAATAGCTTCTTTAATCATTTTTCATTCCTCCAAATATTTTATTTATTTGTTTTGCGCCTTTATTGGCTCTTGTTCATCTCGATGTTTTATTAATAGATTCCTAGCATCGTTCCAGGAGCATTTATGATGATTCTGGATGGCCTGAACGTATTCAGACCATCGCAGCTGCTGTTTCTTGAATTCCTTTGTTTTGACACCTTTTGTTGATTCCAGTGGTGAGATAACATCATTAGGGATAATGATCTCCTGGTAATCAACTTCGAACAGATTTAGCTGGTCCACTACCGCTGCTCCCTAAAATTGAGCACCTTTTCTCTTTCTTGAACCTTCTCCCCGTCGTCTTGGGCCACATCACCATCGTTATCGATAAACATTTGATTTTTTGCACCTGACTTGAGCTCTTTTCCAACCATGTTGCCTTGACCATCAACTCCGGTTAGAAGCTTTGTTTCAACTTCCCTAGCGTGCAGTAGCTTTGATTTCGCTATGACACTAGCATTCAACACATCGCGTCTATCATCACCATGAATGTTTATCTGGATAGTAAGCGTACGGTTCTTCTTTGGATCAGTGTTAGGATCCGCGATGTTCGTTAAAATCTTTTGAAGCTCCTCGTTAAATCGTTCTGCTAGAGCACCATCTGCAAATTCATTCAAATTAACCATGTAGTCCATTTCAAAACCTCCAATTTTGTTTTAATTATGCTGTTGCTGCAGCAAGTAATTTATCTACAACACTCAAATAATCAAGTGGAACACCTTGTTGTGACTTAACTAGATACGCATAGACTTCCAAATCACGTATCGGAATAGACTTTCTACCACCATTTCTAGCTTCTTTCACATATTTCTGGAGCATGTTATTCGGAATCAAGTAAACCTCTCTAGATATCCTCATTTCGACGATTAGGAATGAGATAGCTCCTTGTTTTTCTGCTGATTCTAGGTATTTGATTTGATCATCGGTAACCATGCTTAGTGGCAATCGCTTTTCATTCGTTGACTTCGCTTCAAAAGCAATTGGTTTCCCTTTGTAAATCCCGTCATAATCAACTGTTGATTTGCTATCAAACACGCAAACATATTTATTTCCCTTAGCATTTCCAACAATTTTCATAGGTGTTGGCCGTTTATTGATCATAGCTTTTCTTTGATTTATGTAGATCTGGTTGGTGTAATCCAAGCTATATTCAAACGCCATGCCCCGATTGCCATAATTAATCATTGCCATTCACTCTCCTGCAGCTGTGTTATATTTGCCATTCTGCATTTTTCGTTGATGTAATCAACTTCTAAAACGGGTAAGGGTACATCTTCGAAATTCCTGCCATCACTAGTTTGGTTAATACCAAATCTATATAGCTCACGCATTAGAAACATTTGCCTCTCGGAAACAATTCTTAATCGTTTCCTTTCACCCGGTCTCATCAATTGCGCCTCCTCAATCGATCACAGACAATGCAGCGATCGGAACAATAGTCAATTCTGTGTTTCTCGAATAATTTACATTGGATCCAGTGTTTAAAATTCATGATTTATCCTCCTTACCAATGTCTATTAAGGTTTTTATAATACTCATATTTCCCTGACTTCTTAAGTTCCGATAACTTACATGCAAGAAGTCCTTCTGGTCTTTCCAGGGCAAATGAGATATTTCGACGATTGTCAAATTCGTAGTATTTGCAAAGATACTCCAAGTCGGATTTTGACCATCTTGTTCCTGTTTTCGAGTGGAAATCTGGGTGATAAACCATTCTTCCTTGTCTGTCATATTCAACAGCTTGTACGCCCATCAAAGCCACCCTTTCTAGAAATATTTATTTTCAGGTTTGGAAACATCTACTTCCATCGCCCTGGCAACCGCCAATTTATGAGCCAATTCCCTGCATGGCTTGTCCTCTGTTTTGTAATAACCAACCTTGTGTAGTTGCTCTATGATGTGAGATTTCATGTATTCTTCATGTGCATCAACTGTTTTCATGATTCAATCCCCAATCGTTTTTTAATCGCTGTATTTATTTAAAATGGCTAAAATGCGCTCTGATTCTTCTTTGGATTTTTGTTCATCTTCTTGCCCCAAAGTCTTTTCCTGTTTAGGATTCGATTGCTTTTTGCGATTCTTGAACCAATCTGGAACAACTTCGTTTGATTGATTTTGATATCCAGTCCGATTGGTTTGCTGGTTCTGGAACTCTACTTCCTCGGCCTTCGCTTGATCAACCGTATTAATCCCTTTTCGAGCCCAATCTTTTAAAAGGTATTCTGCAAATCCCCAAGATTTTTTATTTCGCTTCAAGGCTCTATCCAATGCCTCAATCACCATTTCGTCTCCAACATCGTTAATCCAACCCAGAATATGTTCAGACATTCTAGGAGAAATGGTCCCGAAGTTTTGTTGATAAAAAACAATGGCGTCGACAGTAGTAGTAGAATCTTTTAAATCATTCTTTACATTCTTAGACCATTCTTTATCATTCTTGTTTGTGGTTAAGACCTGGTTAATTGCTGGTTGAGACTTGGTTATTTCTTGGTTATTCTGTTGGTTAGTTTCATTATCTTTTTTCTGATAAACGTTGTAGTTAAGCACTTCTATAATGGTGTAACTGTTGGTTGCTTGGGTGGTTAAAAAGTTTAGTCCCTCTAATTTCTTTATAGTTGTCCGTACCTTTTGCTCAGTCACTTCTTTATCACCCTTGAACCATTCGTTCACTATCTTTTTCCTGGAAGTAATTAACTGACCCCTTTTTACAGGAACTTGTATATCTTTATATCTGTCATACCAAACGCCATCTTCATGATTAGCATTTAAAATAATGTAAATAGCTATCAGCTGTTGAATGGCATTTAATTTTGAAAAAGTATCGCTCTGCATGATGTTTCGGTGTAATTTAACCCACCCTAGCATTACCAACATCACCCCTCTTCTTATGCTATATAAACTAGTTTTCCAGTTAGCTCTTGGATCTCTCTTTTAAACAATGCTTCATCACTGTTGCTGTCTGACAAATGCAGCAGGTGGATCTCTTGCACATTCGCTAAATCGTTCGCCTTCAAAAATCCCTTAACATTTTCTAAGCTAAAATGAGATTGTAGCAACCTTTTTTTCATGCCTTCATGAACGCGTCCAGAGGCTATATTTTCATTCAAGATATCTTTACTGTAATTACATTCAACCATGACGTGTGTGAGCCCTTTAAACTTGTATTTGATGTAATAGGTATCTGTAGCAAATAAAAGCTTCTCACCGGCCTTATTTGCTAGCAGGTACCCATAAGGCTCTGAAACATCATGCTGCACACCAAAAGGTAATATGGTCCATGTACCGACTTGAAATTGCTTCTTAGCTTGAACAGGCTTCAATCGATGATGCTCTATGTTTAATGATTCTTTGGTGCCGTTACTCATGTATGTGTTAATGCCTGCTTTTAAAACGTCATTTACGGCCGCACAGTGGTCTTTATGCTCATGGGTGATTAAACACCCTGCTAGATTGCTAGTCTTGAAATTCAATGCTTTTCTAATCGATTTAAAGGGTATTCCTGCTTCCAAGAGCAAGGGAGTGCTACCATCCGTCACGAAGTAGCAATTCCCCTTTGAACTAGAAGCCAGTGTTTTAATCTCAATCATTAGAATCCTGGTCCTTCAGATGAAGCAGTTTCTTTTTCTTCCATGTCGTTCATAACCTGGTCTAAACTTGTTTGATCCTGGTGTGTATTATCTTGGTTAGGTTCACTACTATCTTCTTTTACAGAATCGATATCAATTACCTCTGAATTAGCATTCTTACTGATTTCTTGTTCATAGACAATTTCCTCACGTGGGGCTGAATTAGCCTCTTCCTCTGTATATAAAGAACCTAGTGTTTCTGGAAATGCTTCACGCTGCGCATTAACAATTGCTGACTTACGAATCATGTTCAATGGCATCTGCTTCCATGTTGCTTGTCCTTTGCTAAATTCATCAAGGCTGATTCTTACAACAACTGGTTGTTTTCTATCACTTCTAAAAATCTTTGCCCAACCACCAATTAATTTGTCTTTTTCAAGCTTTACAGCACCCACAACCTCAACCAATTCACCTTCACGTTCAACGATAATGCCTGCATCAAAACCTTCATATTTCGGATGATTCTCTGCACGCTTCATAAACGCTTCTTTTGATACAATGATTTGAGCTGGTTGTGTTCCGAACTTAACCAGGTACGCTTCATTTAAAAATGGGTTTAGCTTTTGAAACTTACATAGATTTATATACATAACCAGTTCTTGATCAGACACATCACCGTTTCCTCTAACAAGGTAGTTTTTGACCGTGTTACCTGATAGCGTTACCGTCTCACCATTCACTTCAAATTCAACAGGTTTGACCATTAGGTTGTTGCTCAATTAAACCAACTCCATTTCTCGAACATTTTTTACACGTAGTGTTTCATCTGGTTCAGATACTACTAAGCTTATAATCTGACTATCTATATCTATTAATTTAGTAATGCTCTCAGCGTTATCGACAAATATAGGTGCTTGAACACCGTAATGCTTAGAAAGTGTGTCTATAACGTCTAAACCGACATTTATTCGTGCTGCATTATTAAGGCCAGAGCTATAAGGAACACCTTCGAATGTGGTTTCACAAACCTCTTCAAGGCCACCATTGATATTTTCTTTAAACAAGTTAAATCTTGCGTACTTAAACTTACTGTTAATCTGTTTAGTTAAAATGTTAACCTTAGTTCGAATAAACTCTTCCGATAGGTATAATTCATGTTCCAATTGCTCATATTGTTCCGACAAGTTTTGCTGCTGAGCGTCCAACTCAGCGATACGGTTAGTTGATTGCTCCGATTGCGCTAGTCTGCTTAAATCAATCTGAATGGTACTTTGTTGTTCTTTTAAGCTTGTAATCTCTTCCTGGACAGCTTGAACAGATTCCGCAACGGATTTATTTAATCCCTCAATATTTAGTTCTAGTGCTTCTTTATCACTGATCAACTGATTGTATTTATCGTTCTCAGTGATAGGTTGAACATTATTTTTAGTAGTTTCTATCTTCTCTTCCAGCTTGGATAATTCCGAATGCTTACCGTCAATTTGAGCCGTCAATTTTTGGATTTTGATATTGATGGATTCGTTTTCTGTTTTAACTGATTCAACCTTTTTATTTGCGTCCAACCCTTTATTTTTGATGCCTTCAAGTTGCTCGGATTTATTAGCATTAAATTGCTTTAGAGCCTTTTCCCTAGCCTCTTCTACTTTTTCTTGAGGTAGTTCCTGTTCACATGTTGGACAATTGCAATCTGCTTCATGCTTAAACTCCTGCTGGTTTAATTCCTGCCATTGAGAGCGCCATCTATCCATAGCAGCTTGATTTTCTTTAATATAATCATCGTTCATATCTTTGCGTTGTTCCTGATTCTTAACCTTTGATTGAATGATAGAAATGTTTGATAGTTCCTCCTGGAGCCTAGCTTTTAATTTGTAAAGCTCATTTTGTCCGTTTTGCTGATGCTCATTTTTAACGTTTCTAATCTGCAAATCAATGTCACTAATTTGAGCGCGAAGCTTGTTAATTTCACTACCATTTCGGATAGCATTTATCTTTTCTTGCTTGGCTTCTAACTGCTTGCTCAATTCGTCTAGTTGTTTTTCAACCGCCTCTTTATCTAGTCCGTTTGTATCCGGAAGCCCTCGAGTGATCTCATCTATTCGAGTAGGAATATTTTCTAATTCCTTGTTGATTGCTTTACGTTTATTAGCAATGATCTTTTTATGTTCTTCAATTGTGTTTCCGCTAAGAAACTCTGTTAGCTTTTCGAGATCGCTATTCGCATTTATTACCTGTTCGTGTGTTACGTCCCCAGCAATTTCAAGTAACAAGTCTCGCTTTTCATTCTTGTTAAGTTGTTCATTAAAGAATGCAGGATTAGTTAAAAGCTTGAATACGTCCTCATTAACAAGTGATGCAATCTTGTCTTCAAATTCCTTCTTCTTGATTGGCACTCCGTTCACAAAATAATCGGTAGTATGGCCACTAAAATTGGCAGTTGGTGAATTGCGCTTTTTAGTCCATTTTTCCTTGTATGATTTCTTGAGTGCAATTTCTTTGCCATCAATAAGAAGGGTTGCTTCTACTTCATGATCAAGCTTTGAAATAGCTTTTCCGTTTAATAACGTCTTGATTTGAAATTCCTTTTTGTTTTGGCTGTCTTTATCGAATAAGAGCCATACAAACCCGTCAAACAATGTTGTCTTTCCAGTAGCGTTATCGCCGTAAATTTTTACACTTTCACCTTCCGCATTGAGTTCGAAGTGCTTAATGCCTTTGAAATTAGTTAATACTAAATTTAATAGCTTAATTTGTTTCATCTTATCCCTCCTTGATATAATGGGGATATTCGAATATAATCAGGGTAGGTTATAAATTCGAATATCCAATGGCCAGTTGCTCAGCTGGTCATTTTTTTATGCCCTTTTTTCTCAAATAAGCGTTCATATTCTTCCTGATTGGCATAAGTGAAATAAAGAATCCCATTAATCCTAAAACTTATTTGATACGTTTCTGCATTAGCTTTTCGTGTTGATGTGTTCAGTTGAAATCTTGTAATCATTGAATGGAATAGCCCTTGTTCTAGATTTATTTCATTCATCCACATCGAATGGATTCCTTTCTCATTTGCTTCAACAACCGCCTTCGAATGTCGGTTCAATTCTTTTAAATCCATCAGCAACCCTCCCCTCTAGCTTTAGATTCACAGCAGTTTGACTAGAACGTTCTGTGAATGTTGGTGCAAGTCGCACCTTAGTAGATAGAAACAGTAACAATTGATGAGAGGGGCAATTCAACTGCTTCTATCCACTAAGGCAAGACCAGCTTGCCTCTTTATCAAGGGAGTGATAAAATAGTGAATAACTTGTAAAGGTGCTAAGTATTGCTTTGGTCGGCTACTTAGCGCTTTTTTCATGAATAAAATCTCTACCCTTTCGAGTTAAAATTGCTCCGAAATAAGGAAGTTGTTTTGCACCGTCATACTCTTCACCAGTTATTAACTCCATTTCTTCTATGGGAACAATTGTGATTAGTGCTGGATCATAGCTTTGTACATTCCGTAATATTCTTGCCTCAAGGTACCCATAAACGGTTGCACCTTCCTCAACTGCTTTCATTACATCTAAATGTTGTTCGTTTAACTTTTCCATTTTCATCCTCCTAATCTATCTGCACTTGTTATCATGCTGTAAAATACAAAAGCGATTGTTAAAGCAAATGCGATTAAATAAAACCAATCTGCAGCACTATTTTTCGTGCATAACTTTACGAAGTACCTCATTCGATTCGCCTCTTTTCTCAAGCATGTGGACCAAGTTGCCAGTAGACTTCTCCCTCTTGTTTGCTTGGAATCTTTTTAACTGGTGATTGGAATTAGTGAGATCCATAATGCGTTGTTCAGCTTGGTAGAAATCTCCGCCTTCAAGTCTTTCTTTTATCGCTTCCAGTAACCCGAGGCAACAATAATACTCACGTTTTGCTTCTGGAAGATCGTTGTTTAAAAACATGGATTGACACTTCATACACCGATCGCCTCCCGTTTGATCTCGTCCATTTGTTTTAAGTTAGTAACAATAACGCGATCTACAACTGCTTCTTGAATCCAGCGCCTATCAACTTCATCTGTACAAACGTTCCAATTCATGGCCAATGAATCGAGTACACATTCACTGGATTGATCTGTATCACGTATTTCAGTTGCTAAGTTAATAATTTCGTCTACCTGTTTATCAGAGAGTGGTAGTTTTGGTCGTCTATCCTTGCTAATTTGTAATAACCGTTCAGCTGCTTTAATTCCTTGTTGTGACTGCTCTATGTAGTTAGTCAACTGGTTGGGTACAGAATCTAGTAACTCTGGATTTGTAGGTGGTAATGCTTCTCCATATGCGTGCATAATCGCTTTCCAAGCCGTTTTGTCCTTAACGGCTTTACACCATTCATAAGCAAGGTCTAGTGGTATAAGTGCTGTTCCTTTTTCCATATTTGTAATTCGTAAAGTAGTAACCCCTAAATACTCTGCCAGTGTGGTTTTCGTTCGCATGTTCGCATTGACAGAGCGTTCACGTGCAATTCGTAAAATACGTGCTATCGATGAAGCTCTATAAATGCGATGTTTCTTAACTTCGTTCGTCAATACGTTCCCCTCCATTTTAGATATTTTTTGAAATAAACTAGATTCATAGGTGTTAGATTATTTTTAAACTACGTCGAAAGTTAATTTCATCAGCATTTTGATTTGTTGCATTAAGCCATTCGAAGAAGTTTTTTGTAACTACTCTGGGGTGGCCCAATTCTCTATTTACTGGAAAATCCTTTCGGTGAAAAAGTTCGTTACACTTATTTGCACTGATATCAACTAGCTCCATAAACTGTTTCCGAGTAAGTACTGGTGGTATTTGTTTCTGTTGCAATTCTTGAAGTAAAGTAGGTAACAATTTATTTACGACTTCATTTGCTATCCCAGTAATCTCTTCTTGGCTAAATGTTGTGGTTGGCATTAGATCACTTCCTCGAATTTGAAATCATTAATATTAACTCTGAATTGGATCGCCATTTCTTTAATTACTTGGATATAAATTTCAACAAGACGCTTTTCTTCTGATATGACATCAAGCTTGTTGATTTTATTTACATATGTCTTACTCATACCTTGTGAAACAGCGCGCTCTTTTCGATTGTTTAGCCTGATTTCTAACTTACAACCAGCTCGTTCTTCTAGTTTTTCGTAACTTAAAGTGATTACGCTTTTGTAAGGTTCAATACCTGACCAGTTTTTAGCTATTTTTCTTAAAATAACTTTGACTTTTTCGCGCCATCCGACATTATTCATGGATACAATGTTTGAGACGTTGTCTATTTTCTGATTAGCCTGATCAACTGAACCTTTAAGTATTTTTATTTCTTTTTCTTGATTAACGAACTGTTCTGCATACATCAACATTAATTCTGATTGTGTTTTAGGTTGCTCCACTTGATAAGAACCAGTTTTTCTAATAGAAGGAATAACCTCGATTGCTAACCAGTCTTGAAATTTTTCAGCAACCTCGTTTGAAGCTTTAAATGCTAGTTTGTAAACTAAGGATTCTGGAATGAAATCGCCTTTTGCCACTTGTGGCAAATCCTTTGGAAGGTAACTATTAACTCTGCTCCACCTAACATATGAAGCGCCACTTACATC
The DNA here is from genome assembly GCF_057836705.1 of Virgibacillus carmonensis. NCBI lineage: Bacteria > Bacillati > Bacillota > Bacilli > Caryophanales > Bacillaceae > Virgibacillus > Virgibacillus carmonensis. The sequence continues at coordinate 116,892 of NZ_JBYQFJ010000010.1, forward strand.
TGTTGTAATACCTAATGACTTAGCAACCTGTTCAACATCAAATTCGTTTTGACCGTTTTCGCTTTTTACCGATACTCTGAATAAATCATTTTCGAATGTTTGTAATTGATTCAATCAAACGACCTCCATTTGCTTTTGTTCCTTAAAGGAACTGTTATTTTCAAAAAAAAGCACCCAATCGAACTTTAATGTCTTCGCTACTGCTTTAGCCTTTTCTACAGATGGTGTTTTTGTTCCTTTTTCTATATGGGTGTAATGACTTCTTGAAATGCCAGATAGATGTGCGACTTCTTCTTGAGTTAGACCTCTTTTATCTCGCAATTTCTTTAACCAAATCCTCATGTTGCACCTCCTTGGTTCCTGTTGGGAACTTCTTGGTAGTCCTTATTATAGGTTCTTAATAGTAACATGTCAACATATATTTAAAATTAATTTATACTTATGGGAACAATTGATGAAGTTACTGAAAGAAACATTTATAATGCAGAGTATTAGTAATAGAAAGTAGTGATATTTTTATGACGGAGTTTTCCAATAGATTAAAAAACTATAGAGAAAAGTTAAAAGCAGCAAACAAAAAATGGACGCAACAATATGTTGCGGATAAAATCGACGTCGCTAGGGTTACATATACCGCTTATGAAAATGGAACAAAACTACCTCCCTTCGACACAATAAATCGTATAGCTGATTTATTTAATGTAAAAACAGACTACCTTATGGGAAGAACTGACGACCCAAACGTGGCTGAAGAAGATTCTAAAATTGAAAAGCTACTTAAAGATCCACAAACAAACCTCATGTTCAAGGACTGGGAAAATATGAATGAAGAACAACGAGAAGAAGCCTTGAAAATGATTAGATACATATTATATAAAGATAAAAGGGGTGATTAAATGAAAAAAATTTTATTGCTATCTTTAGGGTTGTTGTTATTGTTTTTAGTGGCGTGTGGTGAAGGTGATTCTTCAGCCAAACAAGTTGTAAAGAATGATTCGGAAGCAGTTAGTACTGATGAACCAGAAAAGAACAATCAAAAAGAAAAAGATAATGATAAGTACACTTTTACAAATGACATAGGCAAGTTTTCTTTAGTGGGAATGTACATGAACGACAACATAAATGAAAGTGGTTTTTATGAATTAGATTTTGAAGGATTTAAGTTGAATTTGGTTCCTTCTTTGGTTGATATTGAATTGAGTGAAACAGCTCAGATGGAAGAGAAATATAAAGGTAAAACCGATGTAAGGGCTATTCTGTTGACAACAATCGCCGAAAATACCAATGAGTTTGATGTTGATTATAATGGCACCATCGCAATAACAACTGATACAAAGGAACAATTGTATACAGATAAAGGATTAATGGCTTCAAACCCCGTTGTTCAAACATATATAGGAAAAGTGAAGCAAGAAGGAATATTCGTTGTTCCAATTGAGGACATGGAAAGTATACCGAAAAGTATTAAATTGATTGTTGATCCTCCTTATAAAGTAGTAGACGGATCTGTTGATCCTGTAAATGGTGTAATAGGAGAAGAACAAAGAATAGATTTTCAATTTATCCCTAAAGAAGAAATGGAATAACTATAAAAAGTAGCTAGTCGAGTTTCATTTTTTATAAAGGTTGCCGATATATTGAGGGAATATAAATAGAAAAATATGGGGGTGGTTGTATCAAAGGGAACAAAGAAACAAAATCAAAAAAAGATACCATTAAAGAACTTGCGGATCAAAAACATTCTGATGTTAGATTTATCACGGACGGAAACATTGAAGGAAGTACAGCTTTTGGGGAATATTCTATTGTAACAGATGAAGGATTATTCTTTTATAAGTACAAAAATAAAGAGCTATCCCCTATTACTAATATTCTTTGGGAAAATGTAAAATCAGGAAAAGTCGATTTCTTAGCATTGCGCACGAATCTTACACTAAACGGACAAAATTATCGACTGACAAATAACGGTATGGACATTTACAAATTAGCAAATGAAAAAAGTGATGTAGAAATAGAAAAGGTTAAAAGAAATTGGCATCAAAAAATATTAGGATTTAGATCCGGCAGACATTGGAAAAGGATAACCGCTATAGTTGTTTACTTAATGATTTTTGGTTTTATTATTTCTGTATTCGGTGATGATACACCTGAAGAGCCATTGATGACAGAAAAAACTAGCGCTGTTGCTGATGAAAAATTATCACCAGAAGAGATAGAAAAGCGAGAAAAGAAGGATGCAGAGGCAAAAGCTGCCGAGGAACAAAAAGCTAAAGAGAAAGCTGATGCTGAAAAGGATGAGGAAGAAAGGAAACAAAAAGAGGAAGCAGAAAAGATAGCCGCTGAAGAAAAAGCAAAGGCCGAAGAAGAAGCTAAAGCTGCTGAAAAAGTCAAAGCTGAGCAAGAAGCGAAAGCTAAGGCTGCGGCCGAAGCCAAGAAAAAAGAAGAGTCCCAGACAAACGCTACTGTCACTAGAGTTATAGATGGCGATACTATAGAAATTAATATGAATGGACAAAGCGAAGATGTACGACTCCTATTGATTGACACCCCAGAAACAGTACACCCTTCAGAACCGGTTCAACCATTTGGACCCGAAGCATCTCAGTTTGTGAAAGATACACTTACAGGTGAAGAAGTACGGGTCAAAGTCGGAACAGAAGAACGTGATCGTTATGGCAGGTTACTAGCCTATGTGTTTATAGACGGTCAAACAATTCAAGAAATGTTACTAAAAAAAGGATTAGCACGAACTGCATATTTATATAATGATTTGACGATGTTAGATACCTTTCACAAGGCCCAAGCAACTCCGAGAGCAAACGGTACAGGTGTATGGTCTATTCCTGGTTATGCCCATGCGGACCATGATCATGGCTATCATTATCAGGAAGAGCCGGAGCCAGAGCCTGAACCAACTCCCGAGCCAGAACCAACGCAAACATATTATGATAACTGTACAGCAGTTAGAGACGCTGGTGCTGATCCAATTAGAACCGGAGATGCGGGATACGGAAGTCACTTAGATAGAGACGGAGACGGCATTGCTTGTGAATAACTAGATTTAAAAGGTGTGCAAAACTATGTACACCCTCTTTTATACAATTAAGGGGAACGTACATTCTTATTATGGGGGTTTTATCTATTAATTACACACATCTAGAAGATTTTATCAATAATTTGTATCGTTCATTTTCGATTACCAAACCGCAACAACTAGAAATAGATACAATCTCTAAACTATTAGGCTTAACCATTTATTATGGAAAAACAAATTTAAGACTAGAAAACTACCTAGTCATTAAAAAGTCAACCAAACAACAAGAGTGGCAATTATTCGGACATGAGGTCGGACATTTTCTTAGGCATTCTGGAAATCATTTGTCAATGTACACGTTACTACGTGATTTACAAGAAAATCAAGCAAACTATTTCGCTTATCACTTTTGCGTACCAACTTTTATGTTGAGGCAAGTAACAGATGTTACAGTGTTTGAGATTATGAATCTATTTAATGTGGATTATGAATTTGCAAACCACCGATTAGATATGTATAAAAATAAATTCTTTATATCGTTAGGAGGGTAAATATGCACTGTGAAAAAATAACATTAAAAAGTGGACAAGTTAGGTGGACCTGTGTCGAAGATGGTATGCGTAATCCGGTGACTGGCAAAAGAAATCAAATCAAACGACGTGGGAAAACAAAAAAAGAAGCCAAGAAAAAAGTTGAGTACGAAATAAACAAGCAATCCGAAACAGGTGTGGATCAAAAGCAAGTTAAAGGCGTTACATTTGATAGGCTTGCGATCAAATGGCTTGAAATGTATACGCTGACCCGTGTAAAAGAACCTACGATTGAGACCAGAGTGGTGCAAATGAAAGCATTAAATAAAAAAATGGCTAAAGTACCGATTGAGAAATTAACACATCTTTATTATCAAAACATTATCAATGACATGGCTCCCGAATATGAATATAACACCTTATTAGGCATTCAAAGCTGTGCTAATTTGATTTTTAAATTTGCAGTCAAATATAAACTAATGGGCGAAAACCCCGCTTCTGGTATTGTCATACCTAAAAAAGTAAAAACAGTTCAAGATCTACAAAAAGACAGTATAGAAGAAAAATATTGGGAAAGAGAAGAATTAGATGTGTTTTTAGCAGCTACTCTAGAGCATGGTCTTGAATTAGATAAAGAAAGATTTTACACATTTGCTTTTTCCGGATTGCGAGTAAGTGAGCTATGTGCATTACAGAAAGGTGATCTAGACTTTGAAAATAATATTATTCACTTAACAAAAACCTTAACTGGCCACAATGAAAAAATGAGCGAATATAAATTCGGTACACCGAAAAATGGTTCCGCTCGAAAAATTGAGATGGAAAAGCCTGTTATGGACATGCTGCGTGAACGTGTAAGAAAAAATGACGCACATAAAATGAAATATCGTTTAGAAATTGAGGATTATCATGATGCTGACTTTGTTTTTCCTCGAAAGAACGGCTATCCCTATTTTAGAGGGGATGTAAACGGTAGAATTAAACGAATCCTTCGTAAAGCGAATATAGATAGACATGCCTCCTCACACATATTCCGCCATACACACATTAGTATGCTGACAGAGGCCGAAGTCGATTTGCCGACGATTATGCAACGCGTTGGTCATAGTGATCCTAAAACAACGTTAGCAATCTATACACATGTTACGAAAAAGATGAAAGAAAATGCCTCCGAAAAAATCAGAGGCAAATTTGATGATCTGCTTCAAAAAATTGTGTTTTAAAAATAAATGTGACCTTCCTGTGACTTTTTTGGTTAATTTCCGTGATCAATCGTCTGTAAATGTTGGTGCATCAATGTTTATAGGTGTCACCACTCCAAATCATGTCAATGTGGGGAATATTATCATCCAAGTAAATATCGGAAATTTGAACAAATCCTAATTCCGAATAAAACGTATGTAAATAGTTCTGAGCCTGGATTTTAATTTTATTTTCTTTCCATTCATTCGTTACATAGTGAATTGCTTTTTTCATAAGCTGTTTCGCGTAACCTTTCCCCCGAAAATCTTTTGTCACTAACACACGACCAATTGATACTTCACTATATTTCGTTTTGCTTGGCAAAATTCGTACATATGCAGCAACTTTATTTTCGATTGTTAAAAAATAATGAGTGGCTTCTTGATCATAATTATCTATTTCCTCGTATGCACATTCTTGCTCGACTACAAATACATCGACTCGGGCTTTCATAATGCCATATAACTCTTTATTTTCTAACGCTTGAAATTCTTTTATATTCCATTTCAAACCTCATCAATCCTTTTTTCTTTCCATAATAGCAGAAAAACAGCCTCTATTCTAGAAGCTGTTCTTACAATTTATCGCAGTTTGACGGGCAGTAAATCCTCACGTTAAAAATGGGGGTGGGGATAACTACCCGTACAAGCCCGATTGGTTCAACTAACATTTAATGGGGAAAAGGAAAACCCCCTCTAAATGAAGTTTCACTTTATAAATCGTCGAATCCATTATCCGTATAATTTACTTTTGTATATTGCCTTGATTTTTGCTCAAAAAAGTCAGATTTACCTAAATCAACTTCTTCATACGCTTTAATCCAGCGTAAAGGGTTTTTACGGTACTCAGGGTATGGCCGCTCGTAACCAAGCTGTTTACATCGAACATTTGCATAAAACTTAATGTAAGATTCTACATCCTCAATGTTAATTCCTGTAATTTTCTCACCAATTATATAGTTAGCCCACTCTATTTCTAAATCAGCTGCTTCTTTAAATGTTTGTTGAACGAAAATACTCATTTCTTCCGAATCAAATTCTGGATATTCAATAAGTACCTCTTTATAGATTTTTACAAATAAATCAACATGAATTTGTTCATCCCGGTTAATATAATTAATCATGGTAGACGTTGCGACCATCTTCTGATTCCGTGCTAAATGGTAGAAAAATGCAAATCCGGAATAAAAGAACAACCCCTCCAAAATAACATCATAAACAATTGATTTTAGTAAGCTTTCTACACTAGGGTTTGCAACAAATTCCTCATAACCATTTGTAATAAAATCATTTCGCTTTTCCAACACTGGCTCACTTCGCCAGAAATCAAATACCTCGTCTTGTTTCGACTTGGAAACCAGACTCGATAATACGTATGAATAGGAATGATTATGAATTACTTCTTGTTGTGCTAAAATGATCATCAAGGCGTTCAGACTTGAATCGGTTAAATAATCAGCAACTTTCCCCGCATAGTCTGTTTGAATACTGTCGAGTAAAGCCAGTAGGCCAATAATTTTCAGAAAAGCTTCCTGTTCATTGTCTGTAAGTGTTTGAATCTGTTTCCGATCCTGTGCCATGTTAATCTCGAACGGAGTCCAAAAGTTACCCAGCATTTTTTTATATTTCGGGTATGCCCAAGCAAATCTGACATCATCCCAATTTAAAATATTAGAGCTTTTACCATTAATAATTTTTGTTGAACGATTTGGTGCGTGCTTGTCCATAATTGTGCGCATCTGAATCGATGAAGACATTTAGTTTCCCCTCCTATTATTAACTCGAACATGATTCACATTCTTCAATATCTGATGAAGTGGATCGTAAATAATACGTTGTTTTAAAACCGGATTGCCATGCTAAAAGATGTATTTCTAATAATTCACGCGCTTGTACACCGTTTGGCACGTAAATGTTAAAAGAGATACCCTGGTCAACGTGTTTTTGACGAGCGGCATTTTGTGCAACACTCCATTTTTGATCGATGAAATAAGCAGATTTATAATACCATGTTGTTTCAGCGTTTAAATCAGGTGCTGTTACAGGTATTTTAAAATCCTTTTTCTCCTCAGAATAAAATTTTCTAAAAATCGGATCAATACTTGCTGAACTCCCAGCTATTAAAGAAGTGGAGGAGTTCGGTGCAACCGCCATCAAGTAGCTATTTCGTATGCCGTGTTTTTGTACATCTTTCTGCAATTGATCCCAGGAAAATTCCATGTCCGTTTGATTCACATACCCTTTTCGTTCAAAATATTTCCCGGTATCCCATTCAGATTCACTAAACAGTGGGTATGCCTCTTTTTCCTTTGCGAGATTCATACTTGCCTGGATTGTCAAAAAAGCTATTTTTTCATACAAACAATCTGCGTATTCGATTGATTCCTCACTTTCCCATTTCATCCGTTTCAGCGCCAGTAAATGATGCCACCCAAATGTCCCCAGTCCTATTGCTCGATAACGTTTATTCGTATATGTAGCTTGTGGTACTGGAATATGATTCAGATCAATCACATTATCAAGCATTTGTACCTGAATCGGTATTAATTTTTCCAAAACATCATCAACCACTGCTCGTCCTAAATTAACTGAAGATAGATTACACACCACAAAATCTCCTGGTTCTTTTGTAATCATAATTTTCCCGTCTGTTGTTTGCTGATCAATAAACATGGTTGGGCTTTGGTTTTGCATAATTTCTGTACAAAGATTACTGCAATAAATCATGCCAGTATGTTTATTTACATTTTGGCGATTAACTTCATCCCGGTAAAAAAGGAACGGCCCACCTGTTTCAAGCTGACCTTTCATAATGCTTTTCATTATTTCAATTGCTGGAACCGCTTCTTTAGAAAGAATTGGATTTGCAACACATTCCGCATATTTTTCACGGAAAGATCCATTTTGCTTTTCTTCATCGTAAAAGTTTTCTAATGAGTATCCCATTACAGTTCGAATTTCATGAGGATCAAATAAATACCAATCATCCCGAGCTTTAACCTTTTCCATAAATAAATCCGGTAATGTCACACCAGTAAACAAATCATGCGTCCGAAATCGCTCATCCCCATTATTTAGCTTCGCATCCAAAAAGGAATGGATATCTTTGTGCCAAACATCTAAGTACACACAAATAGCACCCTTACGCTGGCCAAGCTGATCCACGCTGACAGCAGTATTATTGAGCTGCTTCATCCATGGAATAACACCCGATGAAGCCCCTTTAAAGCCTTTAATCATACTTCCGCTACTACGAATTTTTCCTAGGTAGACGCCGATTCCACCGCCATTTTTTGATAAATTTGCAATGTCGGTATTGCTATCATAAATACTTTGTAGACTATCATCCAATGTGTCAATAAAACAGCTAGACAACTGCCCATAGCTTTTTCCAGCATTTGAAAGTGTTGGTGTTGCAACGGTCATATATAGATTACTCATTGCCCAATAAGCCTGGCCCACCAAATCCATACGTTTATCTTTAGGCTCGTCCTGCATGAGTGTCATTGCGATGATCATAAATCGCTCTTGAGGAAGCTCATAAATATCTTTCGTATAATTTTTTGCTAAGTAACGATCAGCTAATGTTTTTAAACCGATGAAGGTAAAAAGCTGATCTCGTTCAGGGCTAATTAATCTTTCTAACTTATTCACTTCATCTTTAGCATAGCTATGTAATAAGGCCTGGTCGTAAATTCCAATTTTCGTTATCTCCGTGATTAACTTGTAAAGCGAACCATATTTTTTCTCATAATCATAATTTCGATTTGTTGCTGCTTGGTTGTACAACCATTCCGAGTAAATCATAGCTGCAACATATGTCCAATCAGGATGCTCTTCATCTATATTTGATAAAGCTTCCAATGTTAGATGGTTTACCCATTCTTCTGTAGATAGACTTTCTTTCGTAATCGCATTTTTGTCTAAAAATGCTTGGATTGGCATAGTTGGAAAAGCCTTCTTTACCTTTTCTTCTAAATAACCTTTCCAGCTTTTCGTCAGTATTGCAGTTTGCATGATCAACATCTCCTTTTTATGTACTAAAAAACCGCTCATGCTAGGAGGCCATGAACGGTTAAAACGACAGAAATAATCTACTTCTCCATCGTTTCGTCTTCTTTGGCCCCGAAGAATGGAAACTTTTCACAAGGTTTGGCAGGTCTCCTGACTTATGTGTTCATCTACTTGAGCACCTTCCCATATTATTAACGTTAAGCTAACAATACAGTGGATAATATCTCGTTCGTCCACATTCACAGTTGCGGGGACAGTTCTGGTTTTGCACCAGATTCCCTATCAAGGCCATTAAATTTGGCCACCAACACTTGTAGGATAAAACTATATATAGTATGTAATTTTTAAATGTAGAGCAATATATTGTGTTTCAAGGCTATCATAGGTTGAGAATGATTGCAATACTATCCGTGTAAAAAAGGAATATTTAACTAAGTGTCGAATTAATATTAATTAGGTAGAAGTAGTAATAGGAGGTCATAGTAAATGGTGCAATCTAAACAAACAATCGGATTTATTGGAATAGGTGTAATGGGAAAAAGCATGGCAAAAAATTTGATGACTGCAGGATACCCAGTTCAAGTATTTACACGTACAAAAGAAAAAGCGCGGTCACTCATTGAAGAAGGAGCTACTTGGAGTGAATCAGCTGCTGAACTTGCACGAGGAGTCGACGTAACCATCACAATGGTTGGATATCCAAATGATGTTGAGGCTATCTATTTTGGTGAAGATGGAATTTTAGAAAACGCGAAGAAAAAATCATATGTAGTGGACATGACCACATCCAAACCATCTTTAGCTGAGAAAATAGGCAGGGATGCGAGAAAACGGGGACTTTTTGCGTTAGATGCACCGGTATCGGGCGGAGATGTTGGAGCACAAAAAGGAACATTATCGATTATGGTTGGCGGAAATTCACATGTATTTCAAGAGCTGAAACCTATTCTCGATGTGATGGGAAGTAACATTATTCATCAAGGAGAATCTGGTGCTGGCCAACATACCAAGCTTTGCAACCAAATCACAATTGCTTCCAACATGATTGGTGTTTGTGAAGCGATTGCTTATGCAAAAAAGGCTGGACTTGATCCCGAAAAGGTTCTAGAAAGCATTACAACTGGCGCAGCAGGTAGCTGGTCATTATCGAACCTTGCCCCAAGGATGATTAAGGATGACTTTGCCCCTGGTTTCTTCGTAAAGCACTTTATCAAAGATATGAGACTTGCACTTGAGTCAGCAAAAGAAATGGATATACTGACACCTGGGCTCGCACTCTCACTTGAACTTTACACGGAGCTAGCAGAACAAGGGAACGAAAATAGCGGTACCCAGGCGTTGGTAAAGCTTTTTGATAAATAAACTACTTTTTACGCTTGTCAATTTGCTCTTGCACGATAAATGCCAAATCATCATTGCCAAAAAGTTGTAATACATTCAAGACAGTGGAGTCAGGTATTTCTTCTGACTCTTTTTTCGGTACAGTTAATTCTAATGCTTCATCCAAAGCATTGTTTTTCATTTGTGATGGATATGCCTGTTCATATAAGGATCTAGGCTCGAGATCATTGTTTATACACCACTGGGCGTAAATTAAGATCATCATTTTCTCGTCGTTTTGATAGCTTTCGATAACCTTTTCTTCCATTTCATTTCGCTCCATCATTATTCACCTTCTTTTCGTAGCATAAATACCCATAAGAATGTTAATGCCTGTTTTAATTCTATTGGTAAACCTTCATGATGCCGTTCCTTTACACCATCTCGATAAACACCAAAACCATCAACATATGTAAAGTTATTTTCCTGTGTCAGTTTTTGAAACTCCCATGGCATCATCGTATTTGCAATAGCCTTTTCGCCGTATATTCGTGGGTAGCTATGTGTACGTGGTCCAGCTGTTGGCCCTAATATGCCAACACATAGCAGACCATCTTTTTTCAACACATGGCTCAACTGCTTGAGCGCATTTGCTGGAATCTCTGTCCACTCCAGGACATTGATTGACATTATCCCATCACAGCTATTATTTTCAAATGGTAAATCGGTCACATCACCTTGAATGAAAGAAATCTCATCAGACACATTCCGTTCCTTGGCACGGGATATCATCTCACTTGAAAGATCCATTCCAACCACATCATAGCCAAGCTTATGTAGTTTACAGGTTCCATACCCATCCCCACAACCAATATCGTAAATCTTACTTCCCTCTTTCATATGCTTTTCAACGAAAGGAATAATATCCTTTCTACTGCCATTATCCCACATATTCACACTACGTTCATTCCAAAACTGTGCACGACTATCCCATTGTAATTCCGCTTCTTTATTCCAATTAAACGAAGACATGGTTATAAACCTCCTTAATCTTGATTCCATTATAACCCAGTGAGTTTATATAGTGAATCTGAGCCAATTAGAATGACGCGTTATTTTTAAAATCGAATGAATTCTCGTGGAATCGTGTGCTTCATCAAACAAAAGTTGCACAGAAACCATATTATTCTCGGAACTTTTACCAGCCATTTACATTATTATTCGCCACCCCACACCCCTCCACAAAACAAAAAAGGTTTACCCCACATTAGTGAGATAAACCTTATATTTTATAATCTATTATAGACTAGTTACGTTAGCTGCTTGTGGTCCACGGTTACCTTCAACGATTTCAAATTCAACGTCTTGACCTTCTTCAAGCGTCTTGAAACCTTCTGATTGGATCGCTGAGAAATGTACGAATACATCGTCTCCATCTTCCTGTTCGATGAAACCAAATCCTTTTTCTGCATTAAACCATTTTACTTTACCAGTCATTAAAATGACCTCCTTATACAAATATCGTGCAAAGTAATTGAATCATAAATACTTTTACACCACTTTGATAAGAGATCGTAAAGTATTATTCAAACTCCAATTTCCTTTTGCATCTTTAATTTTACCTTTCACCGAAAAATAATGCAAGTTATTCTGAAGTTTTTTAAAAACATATACATGTTATAGAATGTTAAACTTTTCCCTCGATCATTTCACTATAATTACCTACATATAATCCTACATTAATCATGGATTTACTCACACCCTTCAAAAAGTGTAGCTAGGCCCAGTCCACCGCCAATTCCTAATGTAGCTATGGCTTGCTTACCTTTGTTTCTTTTCATTTCTGTACATAATCGTGTCACAAGGATTGCACCTGATGCACCATAGGGGTGACCAAAAGCAAGTGCTCCACCCCCAACATTTAGCCGATCATATGGAATGTGTAGTTCATTTATAGAAGCTAACACTTGTGAAGCAAATGCCTCATTAAATTCAATTAAATCAATGTCTGCTATTGTTAACTGGGTTCGTTTAAGTAATTTCTTTACTGCTGGAATTGGACCAATACCAAGAAGATTTGGATCTACTCCTGCACTTGTAGCATCGATGAATTTTAACACTGGTTTTAAACCAAGTTCCTCACATTTTTGTTCCGTCATGATGAGTACTGCTGCTGCCCCATCATTAATAGGACATGTATTGCCAGCGGTCACTGTACCGTTTTCTTTAAAAATTGGTTTTAAAGCAGAAAGAGTTTTCATGGATAACCGTGGACGAGGACATTCATCACGCTCTTTGTCCTGGACGAAAACCATTTCATTTTTAAATCTACCTTCAATGCTCGCAGTAATTGCTTTTTGATGACTATTGTATGCAAATTGATCTTGCTCTTCACGTGAAATATGGTACGCTTCTGCGACGTTTTCAGCAGCAACTCCCATTTCAGGGTCACCGATTGAATCTGGAGAAAAACGGGCACGTGTATAGATAGATGGATTCCCGTAAATAGAAGATGGTTTTTCCATTTTCCATGGTGCAAGGCTACTACTTTCAATCCCCCCTGCTATATAAATTTCACCGGCTCCTGCTTGAACCTGACGGCATGCGATATTAATCGCCTCTAACCCTGATCCGCATTGACGATCAACAGTAACAGCAGGAACCTCAACTGGTATTCCTGCCGTAAGTGCTGTTAGTCTAGCTATATTTCCACCTGGTCCAATTACATTTCCAAGTATCACTTCGTCAATATCTGAAGAATTGATCTTGCTTTCTTTTACAAATGCTTGAATAACGTGAGCGCCTAATATCTCGGGGGCAATGTTCCGAAACATGCCACCAATCTTTCCAACGGCTGTCCGTTTAGCTAGTACAATTACTGGTGTAACCATATTTTCTTCAACCTCACAAAATCAGATTTAATTCTTTTCGAGCTATCTTTCCAGTAGATGTATATGGAAAAACATCTACCACTTGAAACTCTTTTGGGCATTTATAGGTAGCCAATTGCTTTTTACAATGAACTTTTATTTGACCCATGTCGGTTGTTATCACGTCTTCTTTCCACATGATAAGTGCGACTACTTTTTGTCCCCAATACTCATCCTCTACTCCAATAACAATAGCTTCTTTGACCGATTCCATTTCCTTAATAACTTTTTCTACTTCCTCTGGATAAACATTTAGAGCACCACTAATAATCATATTTTTTTCTCGACCAATTATTGTAAGTAACCCATCACGGCTGATAAAACCCAAATCGCCAACATTAGCACCATATTGGGTTAATACCTCGTTTGTCGCTTTTGTATTATTGACGTAACCTGTAAAAAGGAAATTACTTTCAATAAAAATATTACCAATTTCACCACTAGGAACAAGCTCGTTAGATTGGTTTCGTATTGAAATACGAACACCAGGAAAGGCTTGTCCTACGCTATGTGGGTACTGTTCTGTCACTTCCTCTGTTGCAAAGGAAACAAAACTCAGTTCTGAAGCACCGTAATATTCATATATTCGACTTGAAGGAAATGTTTTTTGTAGTTTGTTTTTAATTTTTGGTGTTAACTTAGCTCCTGACGATAAAATGGTAATGCTCCTATTTGTGGAAACCGTTTGTTGCGCCAATCCATGAAGCATCGTTGGAACTGCATAAAAAACTGTAGATTTCCCATTGCTTAAAATATCGAACGTTGATTCTGCAGAAAATACGCCTGTTAAATAAAATGATCCACCGATATGAAGTGCATGTACAGCACCGAATAGAGATAGGGAATGACACAAAGGACCAGGTGCAATTATGATATCATCGTGATTATAATGAAACGCTTGTTCGGCTGCAGTGAAACTGGTTAACCACGATTGGTGATTTCGAATAAAACCTTTCGGCGTTCCAGTCGACCCAGATGTAAAACCTAGATAGAAGTTTTCATTTGAAAAATCCCATGCGATCATTTCACTATCTTCCGCATCTCCTTTCATATCCTCTACATAATGAATATCGTCGAAGGAGTAGGATGTTGTTTGTAAAAACTGTTTGCTTGTAATTAATAAATCCGGACTCGCTTCACCCATTACTTGAACAGCTTCCCGTTCACTCCACTTCGGATCAAACGGGATGGCTACCCACCCTATTGCTGCGACTGCAAAAAACAACTCAAGAAATGCTGGTTCATTACCGATAAGGATCGCTACTTTTTGCGATTGCTTCTCTTTTGAAAGTTCTTGTAAGTTTTGTCTTAGCTGACAGATGTTACGATAAAAATCTCCATAAGCTATTTTTTTATTATCAAAATAAATGGCCGTTTTGTGTGGATGTTTTTGTGCAATTTCTTTCATATTTTTCCCAATACCCATTTTTTCACTACCTTTTTTCCAGTAAATTTATGCTGCTTGTTGGAATTTTTTAATTAACGGATATGTTTGACAAAGCTTCAGGGTGATTATACCAGCGATAATGGCCTTTATTAAATCCCCTGGCAAGAATACTAATGAAGTAAATGCAGTAGCCAACCACGGAAGATTTCCTACAACCGATAAAAATGTAATCCCGCAAACATAAATAACAATGATTCCTCCAACTACATTGAATGTGATGATTTTCCATAATTTTAATGTACGCCAGCTCTTTTCAACACAGTATCCGATTGTCCATGCGGCAAGGGGCCAGCTTAAAATATAGCCTCCTCCTGGGCCTAATAATACACCCAATCCAGCTCTGCCGCCTGATAATAATGGTACCCCGACGGCCACAAGTATTGTAAACAATAGCAAACTAAGTCCAGCACGACGTGCACCGAGTACACCACCCGCTAACATTACTCCTAGTGTTTGTAATGTGATTGGCACAGGAATTACAGGGAGTAAAATAGGCGGAAAAAATCCTAAGATACCGATTATCGTTGCAAATAAAGATATGTACATCATGTCTAGTAATTTCATTGTTGCAACCTCCATTCTACTAATTTAGTGTATACACTAATAGAATGATATAAATAAAGAAGGCCATATGTCAACCTAGCCTATTATAAAGTTTACATATTTAGAATAAATGGTAATTTACACCTCTGTTTTCTTTATCTTCGTCTTAAACTCTAGACTAAATTGCGATTGGCATAATGATCAAAAACATGATAAAATAAGTACTTGCAAGAGTAAAAATGAATATAATCAACACCAAACATTTGTATCTTGCAAATATAAATGATAGGTGGTAACAAAAATGACAAGCACAAAAGAATACCAAGTTTTATTATACTATAACTATGTTCACATAGAAGATCCGGAACAATTTGCAATGGATCATTTGCAATTTTGTAAGGGTCTAGAGTTAAAGGGTAGAATATTAGTAGCAAATGAAGGTATCAATGGCACTGTTTCGGGGACCATTGAACAAACACAAAAATACATGGATGCGATGCACAATGATTCACGTTTTACCAATATGACTTTTAAAATTGATGAGCATGATGGGCATACTTTCAAAAAGATGCATGTGCGTCCACGTAATGAGTTAGTGACCTTACGTTTAGAGGATGATATTAATCCAAAACAAACGACTGGGAAACATTTAGATCCAAAAGAATTTTTTGAAGCAATGCAAGATGAAGATACAGTTGTAATTGATGCTCGTAATGATTATGAGTTTGATTTAGGTCATTTTCGTGGAGCAATCCGTCCTGACATCGAAACTTTCCGTGACTTACCTGAATGGGTTCAACAAAACAAGCACCTTATCGAAGGGAAGCGTATTTTAACCTATTGCACAGGTGGTATCCGGTGTGAGAAATTTTCAGGTTGGTTGGTTAAAGAAGGTTTTGAAGATGTAGCACAATTGCATGGCGGAATTGTTACGTATGGAAAAGATCCCGATGTACAAGGGGAACTATGGGATGGAAAGTGTTACGTATTCGACGAGCGGATTGCCGTTCCAATTAACCGCACGGAGCATGTTGTTGTTGGCGTGGATTATTTTGATGGCAAGCCATGTGAAAGGTATGTTAATTGTGCCCATCCACCATGTAACAGACAAATTATCTGTTCTGAGGAAAATGAGCACAAGTATTTACGCGGATGTTCACACGAGTGCCGCACTAGCCCACGCAATATGTACGTTCAAGAACACGGACTTACAGAAGAAGAAGTACAAATAAGATTAAATAGAATTGAAGAAGTGAAAAATTCTCAAACTGTATAATAGATAAAGACTAGGCTATATTGATGCCTAGTCTTTTTTAGGTTTATCATCAAGGGTTGATATATCAGATTCCCATCCTACTGTAATAAGAAAAACCGGGCATAGACCGCCCGGTCCTTTGCTGTGTTAGAGAACATCCGTTAGCCTGTATTCCTGGCCGTGTATCCCCTTG